>DATEOX010000531.1:0-8169 GCA_035273585.1 Thermoanaerobaculia bacterium | reverse complement strand
TCCAGGAACGCGGCCGCGTATTCGAGGTCGGCGCTCCCCGCGCAGCCGCGCATCGCCGCGTCCACCGCCGCGCGCACGATCACCTGCGCGTGCCCCCTCCCCCGCCTTGGCGGCAGATAGCTGCGCACGGAGCTCGAGAAGAGCAGGAGGCCGACGCGGTCGGAGTTCTGCACGGCGGAGAAGGCGAAGACGGCGGTCAGCTCGGCGGCGATGTCGCACTTGCGCCAGTCGATCGAGCCGAAGGCCATCGAGCCGGAGACGTCGACGGCGATGAGCACGGTGAGGTCGCGCTCTTCGATGAACTCCTTCACGTGCGGCACGCCGCTGCGCGCGGTGACGTTCCAGTCGATGGCCCGGATGTCGTCCCCCGGCTGGTACTCGCGCACCTGGGAGAACTCGATGCCCCGCCCGTGAAAGGCGGAGTGGTAGTCGCCCGCGAAGCCGGCACGGATGAGCCGCGCGCTGACGATCTCCAGGTCGAGGACGCGGCGGGCCAGCGGCTCCCGGACTTGTGGTGGCTTGCGCTCGAACATGGCTATCGAACGATGAACGATGAGAGATGAACGATGAACAAAACCGGTCGATCGTTCATCGTTCATCGTTCCTCATTCATCGTTTTCAGGGCACCCGCACCGCGCTCAGGACGCCGTCGATCAGCCGGTCGGCGGTCATCCCCTCGGCCGCCGCCTCGTAACTGAGCACGAGCCGGTGGCGCAACACATCATGCGCGACGGCCTTCACATCCTCGGGGATGACGAAGGCCCGCCCGTGCAGGAACGCGTGCCCCTTGGCCACATGTGCCAGCGCCAGCGTCGCGCGCGGCGAGGCGCCGAAGGAGACATGCGGCGACGGCTTGCGCGTGGCGGTCACGAGGTCGACGACGTACCGCCCGATCCGCTCATCGACGTGCACCTTCGCCGCGAGCTTTGCCACGGCATGCACCTGGTCGAGCTGCAGCACTTGCCGTACCGCGGGCCGCTCGGCGGTCGGATCGAGGTACATGCCGAGCATGCGCAGCTCTTCGTCGGCGGTCGGGTAGTCGACATGCAGCTTCATCACGAAACGGTCGACCTGCGCTTCGGGCAGCGCGTACGTCCCCTCGTGCTCGATGGGGTTCTGCGTGGCGATGACGACGAACGGGTCGGGCAGCGCATACGAGGTGTCGCCGATGGTCACCTGCCGCTCCTGCATCGCCTCCAGCAGTGCCGACTGCACTTTCGCCGGCGCGCGGTTGATCTCGTCGGCCAGAACGAAGTTGGCGAAGATCGGTCCCAGCCGCGGGGTGAAGCTGCGGCCGGCCGGATCGAAGATGAGCGTGCCGGTGATGTCCGCCGGGAGGAGGTCGGGGGTGAACTGGATGCGCTTGGAGGTGGCGTCGATCGAGGAGGCGAGGGTCTTGACGAGCAGCGTCTTGGCCAGCCCGGGCAGCCCCTCGACCAGCACGTGCCCTCGAATCAGCAGCGCGACGAGCAGCCGGTCGACGACCAGCGCCTGGCCGACGACCACGCGTCCCACCTCGGCGCGCAGCCGGGCCAGCGTCTCGTGAGCCTGCTCGGTCTGTTGGTTTGCGGTGGCCTGGTCCATGAGGTGGGCTAGTCTATCGTCGGCGATGCGGCCAAAGAAGAAATGGGGCCAGAACTTTCTGCGAAATCGCGGCGCGGTGGAGCGCATCGTCGCCGCCGTCGAGCCGCAGCCTGACGAGCTCGTGCTGGAGATCGGGCCGGGCGAAGGCGTCCTCACCTCCCGGCTCGTCGAGATCGCCCCCGAGTTTCTGGCCTACGAGATCGATCCCGACCTCGCCGCCCGCCTCCGCGCCAAATACGGTGAGCGGATCGTGAACGCCGACGCGGTCGAGGCCCCCCTTCCCTCCCGCCCGTTCCGCGCCGTGGGCAACCTGCCGTACAACGTCGGGACGCCGATCCTGCGCCGGATCATCGCCGACCCGCACTGCCGGCGGGCGGTGTTCATGCTCCAGAAGGAGGTGGCCGACCGGCTCGTGGCCAAGCCGGGCGATGAGGCGTACGGCTACCTCACGCTCTTCACGCGGTTGTATGCCGCGCCGCGCATCCTGATGACCCTCGAGCCGCGCTCGTTCTACCCGCCGCCGAAGGTGCGCAGCGCCGTCGTCGTCCTCGATCCCGACCGCAAACCATACGCCTCCGAGGAGCTGATCGCATTGATCAGCGCCTCCTTTCGCATGCGCCGCAAGAAGCTGGTCAACAACCTGATGAGCCTTCACTCGCGGGAGGAGGTGCTGCGGGCGATGCGCGAGGCGGGCATCGACGAAGGTGTGCGGGCGGAGGAGTTGTCGTTGGAGCAGTTCCAGCAACTTCACTCCGCCTTGGTCCACCCAGCCTCGTAGCGCCACGGCCGCTTCCCGTTCGCCCCCTCGGCGAAGCGGGTGTCGACGTACTCCTCGAAGGCGATGTCCCGCTCCAGGACGCCGGTCTCGCGCATCAGGCCGACGATCAGCTCGAAGTCCTTCTTCCGCGGCGAGAGCGGCTCGTATTTGACACGGTCCTCCGGATTGAGCAGCGCCCAGCGCAGCAGCCGCGGGTCCTGGCGAAAGTAGTAGCGGCCGACAAAGTCCGCGGCGTGCTCGCGATGCGCGCGGCGTCGGGCGCCGTCCTCCAGCCAGAGGCCGGAGCGGGCGATGCCGTCGACGAGCAGTTGCACGGCGTCGGGGCGCCTGTCGATCACGTCCTGGCGGACGACGAGCACGCAACTGATGTAGTCCGGCCAGTAGTCGCGGGCCTTGAAGAGCACTCGCCCGTAGCCGGCCATTTCGGCCTGGGAGGGATAGGGCTCGCCCATCGAGAAGGCATCGATGGCGCTCGCGGCGAGCGCGCCGGCCACGTCGGGCGGCGCCATCTCCACCATGTGCAGCTCCTTCGCGCTCATGCCGTTGTCGCGCGCGGCCTTGAAAAGGATCAGGCGCTCGTCGGAGAAGCGGCTGGGGATAGCCACAGTCCTCCCCCGCAGATCGGCGAAGGTCTTCACCGGTCCGTCCTTGCGCACCACGACCGCACTGCCGTAGCGGTGTCCGAGGTAGACGATCTTGATCGGGACGCCCTGAGCCCGCAGGGCGACTGCCATCGGCGCGACCATGAATGCCGCCTGCATCTTGTTGGACATCAGCGCTTCCTTGATCTCCGGGAAGCCCTGGAACATCCGCGGGACGAAGAGCTGTCCCGATTGCGAGTAGGCGGAGATGTAGTCGGTGACCGGGCAGGCCAGATGTCACGTCACCGGGATGTAGGCGACGTTCAGCTTGCGCTTGTCCTCCGGCAGCCGATCATTGAGCAGCACCTTCCAGTTCACGTTCAGCGTCAGGTGGGCGGCGGTGATGATGGTCGTCCAGATGACGATGAGCGTGCTAATGCGTTTGGCGTCGGTCATGGTGTTCACCTCCTTTCGATTCAGTTGCTGGTTGCTAGTTGCTGGTTGCTGGTAGGACGCCCGGCCGGACAATCTACTAGCAACCAGCAACCAGCAACTATTCACGGAACCCCCACCTCACCCCCGGCACCCTCTCCAGACGCCGGATCATCCAATCCAGCAGCAGTCCGATGCCGCCGATCAGCAGCATGCCGCCGACGACGAGATCGTAGCGTTTGCCGGCGTTGCGGGCGTCGATGATCAGGTATCCGAGGCCGGAGTCGACGGCGATCATCTCGGCCGCGACGAGCACGAGCCAGGCGACGCCGAAAGCGATGCGCAGGCCGACCAGCGTCGCGGGGAGGATGGCCGGCAGGACGACGCGGGTCAGGAGCTGCGGGGTGGTCAGGCCGAAGTTGCGGCCGGCCTGGAGGTACATCGGCGGCACGTTGCGCACGCCGTTCATCGTGGCCACCACGATGGGGAAGAACGAGGCGAGGAAGATCAGGAAGATGGGGGCCACGTTGCTCACGCCGAACCAGATCACCGCCAGCGGCATCCAGGCCAGCGGCGAGATCGGGCGGAGCATCTGGATGAGCGGGTTCGCCGCGCGGGCCAGCGAAGACCACCATCCGAGGGCGATGCCCGTCGGGAGGCCGAGCAGGACGGCGATCAGGTAGCCGGTGAGGGCGCGGAAGAGCGAATCGCCGATGTAGGCCCAGAGCAGCTTCCGCTCCGCCAGGCGGGCGATGCCGCGCGCCACGTCGAGCGGCGACGGAAAAATCTTCGTATTCGTCGTCCGGACGGCCGCGTACCAGATCGCGAGCAACGCCAACGCGACGATGACCGGCAGGAACACGCGTTCGAATGATGAACGACTGCTGTCTGGTCTTTCGTTCATCGTTCATCCTTCATCGTTCATCGTCACACCTGATGCGCCAGTCCGATCTCCGCAAAGATCGAGTCGCGCACCTCGATGTAGCGCGGCGCGGAGAGGTCGCGGGGATGGGGGATGTCCACCTCCACGATGCGCCGGATGTGCGCCGGGCGGGTGGACATCACCACGATGCGGTCGGCGAGCTGCACCGACTCCTCGATGTCGTGCGTGACGAAGAGGATCGTCTTCTTCTCCGCCTCCCAGATGCGCAGCAGCTCGCGGCGCATCTGCAGGCGGGTGATCGAGTCGAGCGCGCCGAACGGCTCGTCCAGGTAGAGCACGTCCGGATCGACGGCCAGCGCGCGGGCCACCTCCAGCCGCTGCTTCATCCCGCCCGAGAGCTCCCGCGGATACGACTGCTCGAAGCCTCGCAGGCCGACGAGCCCCACGTAGTGCGCGATGCGCGCGCGCTTCTCCGCGTCGGACAACCGATGCAGGCCGAAGCCGATGTTCCCCTCCACCGTCAGCCAGGGGAAGACGCCGCGCTCCTGGAAGACGAAGATGCGCCGCGGATCGGGGCCGGTGACCGGCTCGTCGTCGATCGTCACCTTGCCGGAGGTCGGCTGGAGGAAACCGCCCACGATGTTCAGCAGCGTCGACTTGCCGCAGCCCGACGGCCCGAGGATGCAGACCAGCTCTCCCTCGCGGACGTCGAGGTTCACGTCCTCCAGCACCCGGGTGCTGCCGAACGTCATGTTGATGTCGCGGAAGCGGACTTTCATCGTCATGCGGCGTCCGCGTAGCCCCAGCGGACGGAGTCGAGCCGCTCCAGGCGGCGCATGAGCGCGTCGAGGCCGACGCCGATCACGCCGATGAGGACCATGCCGGCCACGACCAGGTCGTAGCGGTTGCCCGCATTGCGCGCGTCGACGATGAGAAAGCCGAGGCCGGAGTTGACGGCGATCATCTCCGCCGCGACCACCACCAGCCAGGCGATGCCGAGGGCGATGCGCATGCCGACGATGAGCTGGGGGAGGATGGCCGGGACGATCACGCTCCGGACGAGCTGCGGCCGGGAGAGGCCGAAGTTCAGGCCGGCGGAGAGATGCACCGCGTCGATGTTGTGCACGGCATGCAGCGCGGTCACGGTCAGCGGCAGGAGGGAGGCGAGGAAGATGAGGAACATGGCCGAGACGTCCCCCACGCCGAACCAGAGGATGGCGATCGGGATCCAGGCCAGCGGCGAGATGGGCCGCAGCACCTGAAGGATCGGGTTCAGCGCCATCTCCCCGCGGCGGGAGAGCCCGAGGGCGATGCCGAGCGGGATGGCGATCAGCAGCGCGGCGAGATACCCCCAGGTGACGCGGAAGAGCGAGGCGACGACGTAGCGGACGAGGAGCCCCTTCACCGCCAGCTCGCCGATGCCCTTCGCCACGGCCACGGGACCGGGCACGAGCGTGCCGGCAGACATCGAGACGCCGAGCTGCCACAGGCCGACCGCCAGGGCAATGCCTGTGGCCGGCAGCCAGCGATGCGTTTGTGACATGGACGACAAAACGGGCGGAGAGTACACCAGTACAATGCCCCCCGCCATGGCCCGGATCGTCCGTCTCCTCCTCCTCTCCCTCCTGCTCCCCGTCACCGCGAAGGCCGCCTGCAACCTGCAGATCTCGATGTCCTGCGGCACGTTCGCCGGCGGCAAGACCACCAGTTGCAGCACGACCACGCTGAACGCCGGCAACGCGTCTTGCAGCGGCGAGTACATCGCGGCCGCATTCGGGGCCGGAACCGCCGCGCAGATGCAGATCCGGAACTTCCGGACCGACCTCGGGCTGGACGCCTGCTTCGGCTCCGGCGACTTCCCGGTCGAAGGCGATCCGGGCGTGTTCGGCTTCTGCAGCGGCCTGGCCACGCTTCCGGCCGGCGGCAGCTTCCACTCGAGCTTCGACGTCGTCCTGGCGGCGAACGCGCCGGCCAGCCTGCCGCTCATCGCCCTCACCGGCGTGTACGACCTCGAGACCGGCGAGGAGCTGGGCTTCGTCTACACCTTCAACGAGACGGTGATCCCGACCTGCACGCCGACCATCTCCGCGCCGCCGGTGACGCAGTCCGGCTCCGACTACACCGTCACCTGGAGCGCCGTCTCCGACGCGAATGCAACGTTCGAGATCCAGGAGTCGACCAGCGCCGACTTTTCCAATGCGGTGACCTCGACGACGTCGGCGCAGAGCAAGACCTTCCGCCACGACGTGACCGGCAACACCACCTACTACTACCGCGTGCGGGCCACCTCCTGCGGCGGTACCAACGTGACCACCTTCTCCGAGAGCGCGTCTACCATCGTGCAGGCGCCGCTCCCGCCGCAGTCGTCGAAGGGGGCGGACGTCGTCGTGCCCTTCGGCTCGACGACGCCGGTGCGCATCCCCATCCATATCGATGCGCCGTCGGCGGACGTCGCCTTCACGGCCAGCGTGGACAAGCCATACCTCAGCGTCTCGCCCAGCTCCGGCACGATCCCGCCGGGCGGCACGACCGTCACCGTGACGGCGAACCCGAGCGCGCTCCCGCCGGGAGCAAACACCGGCACGCTGAACGTCACGTCGGCGGGCGGCGCCTCGCTGGCCAAGACGCCGGTGTCGGTGAGCCTGGTCACGCCGGTCACGCCGGGCGGCAAGTCGCTCCCGCCGGGCAACGCGCTGATCATCCCGGTCGTGACGCACGTCAATGGCGCGGCCGGCCCGTTCCAGTCGGACGTCCGCCTGACCAACGGCAGCGCGGCGGAGATCAAGTACGACCTGACGTTCACCCCGTCCGGCAGCGACGGCACGAAGGTGGGGCGAAAGACGCAGATCACCGTCGCGCCGGGGCAGAGCATCGCCCTCAACGATATCGTGAAGGACTTCTTCGGCTTCGGCGCCACCGGCCAGCCGAACGACTCCGGCTTCGGCGTGCTGGAGATCCGCCCGGTGAACAACTCCTCGCCCCTGACCTACGCCTCCAGCCGCACCTACGCCAACACCTCCGCCGGCACCTTCGGCCAGTTCATCGCCGCCGTGCCGTTCGACCGCTTCGCCACGAACGCGGCGAGCCTCGTCCCGGTGCCGGGCCTCCCGTCCGGCGGCCCACCCATCCTCTCCCTCCAGCAGATCGCCCAGTCCTCCAAGTTCCGCACGAACCTCGGACTGGTGGAAGGCTCGGGCACGCCCGCCTCCGGCAACATCCGCGTCTTCGACGACCTCGGCAACCTGCTCAAAACCATCGGCTACAGCCTCCAGCCGGGCGAGCATCGCCAGATCAACTCGTTCCTGGCCATGAACGGCGTGACGCTCGAGGACGGCCGCATCGAGATCACCATCGACTCCGAGACGGGGGCCATCACCGCCTACGCCTCGGTGCTGGACAACATCACGACCGATCCGCTGGCGGTGATGCCGGTGCAGGCCTCGGCCGTGAGCGCGTCGCGGTACGTGCTGCCGGGCATGGCCGACCTCAACAACGGCGCGGCGAACTTCCACTCGGACATCCGGGTCTTCAACGGCGGCTCGACCTCGGCCACGGTGAATCTGACCTACTACCCGCAGGGCCAGCCCGGCAACGCGAAGACCGCCACGCCGATCACCATCCCCGCCGGCCAGGTCTTCGCCGCGGACAACGTGCTCCCCGGACTCTTCGCCGCGACCTCCACCGGCGGCTCGATCGTGATGACGACCGGCGGCAATACCTCGCTCGTGGCCACCGGCCGGACGTACAGCATCGGCGCGAACAACGGCACGTTCGGCCAGTTCATCCAGGGCGTGACCCCGGCGGAAGGCATCGGCCTCGGCGACCGGCCGCTGCAGGTCCTCCAACTCGAGCAGTCGCGCGCCTTCCGCTCGAACCTCGGCTTGGCCGAGCTCTCCGGCAACCCGGCGAAG
>DATEOX010000530.1:0-3703 GCA_035273585.1 Thermoanaerobaculia bacterium | reverse complement strand
GAGGCGCTCCGCGCGCTCGGCGGCGTCGACGTCTGGATCAACAACGCCGGACGCGGTATCAGCAAGCGGGTGCTCGATCTCACCGACGACGACCTCGACGAGATGATGGCCGTCAACGTGAAGTCCGCCCTCTACGGAATGCAGGCCATCGTCCCGCACTTCCTCGAGCGCGGCCGCGGCCACCTGATCAACATCTCCTCCTTCCTCGGGCGCGTGCCGATCGCGGCGCACCGCTCGGCCTACAACGCGGCAAAGGCCGCGCTCAACGCCCTCACCGCCAACCTCCGCGCGGACCTCGCCTCGACGGGCGTCGATGTCTCGCTGGTGATGCCCGGTCTGGTCTCGACCGACTTCGCCCGCAACGTCATCGGCGACGCGGCCCCGAGCGCGCCGCCCTGGACGCCCGGAATGGCGATGCAGCCGCAGACGGCCGAGGAGGTGGCGAACGCCGTGGCGGCGCTCATCGAGCAGCCGCGGGCGGAGATCTTCACCAATCCGGCCAGCCCGGAGATCGCCCGGCGCTGGTTCGCGGACCTCGCATGACGGTGACGGTTCGCCCGGCGGAGCGGCGGGATCTCCAGGCGCTGGGGCGACTCGGCGCGACGCTGCTGCGCACGCATTACGCCTTCGATGAGCAGCGCTTCCTCGCCCCGTTCGAGGGGGTGGAGCGGGGCTACGCGGCGTTCCTCGGCGGCGTGCTGCGCGACGACGACGGCCGCGTCTTCGTGGCCACGGACGCCGACGCGGTGATCGGCTACGTCTACGCCGCGCTCGAGCCGCTCTCATGGAAGGAGCTGCGCGGCCCGGCCGGCTTCATCCACGACGTGGTCGTGGAGGAGGCGTCGCGCCACACCGGCGTAGCCACGGCGCTGCTCGAGGCGGCCATCGCCTGGCTGCGCGAGCGCGGTGCGCCGCGCGTCATCCTCTGGACCGCCGCCCGCAACGAGGCCGCGCAGGCGCTCTTCGCCAGGCGCTTCGGCTTCCGCGAGACGATGATCGAGATGACCCTAGAGCTGTAGGCGCGCGCGCAGCACGCCGATCACCGCTCCGCCGACCGCCCCGATGACCAGGATGGGGACGTACTTGCGGGTGATGATCGCGCTCGGAAGGCTGATCAGCGTCCCGGCCAGGAGGCCCACCGCCCACCCCGGCAGCGGCAGCTCGGCCACGGAGGCGAACAGGCCGATGGCGAAGCGGTCGAAGAACGCGCCGGCCATGGCGATCCGCTTGTCCGGGAACGAGAGGGGGATCATCAGGAGCACGTCGATGAGGCCGAACACCGCGCCGCAGATGAGACCGAAGACGAGCCTGTTCATTTCCTTCTCCAGCGTTTCAGCGTCGGGATCCTGTCCGCTTCCGAGGCTGGGATCCCCAACTCCGCAAGACGCGCGCGGACGCGGCGCTGCATCTCCTCGAGGGTGACGTCCGGCATCGTGAACGCGCCGTCCTGCCAGCAGTGGGAGCAGTAGTCGGCGTTGCCGCTGCGCGAACGGTCGCGGCGGAGCGGCATGCCGCAGGACTGGCAGCGATCATCCGTCATGATTGCAAATCGTAGCAGAACTGCGTACGTTTGCAATCATGAGCGCCGCCCGCACGTCGTTGTTCGGCATCTTCGTGCTGGCCGGCCGCCCCTTGTCCGCGGCGCAGGTGATCGCCCTCGCCGCCCCCCTCGGCATCACGGCGAGCAACGTCAAGAGCCACCTCACCCGGATGGTCGCGGACGGATCGCTGCGCCGCTCGGGGCCGGTGCGGAAAGCCACGTATCAGCCGTCGGAGCAGAGGGAAGGCGTGATCGCCGGCATCCGCGGCCGGCTCGACGATTCGCCGCCGGAGCCGTGGGACGGCGCGTGGCTGATGCTCTCCCTGCGGCTGACCGGCCTGCGCCGCGCCGATCGGGAGGAGCTGCTCGCCTCGCTTTGGCTCGACGGCTTCCGCCCCTGCGGCGGAACGACCTTCATCCGCCCCGCGTGGCCGGCGGCGTGGGCCGCCTCGCGGGCCGCGGCGTATCTCGGCTCGCTCGAAGGGGCCTGCATTCGCGGCGAGCCTCTCCTCCCGGTCGACGCCGCCGCGTTGTACGAGCTCGACGCGCTCGACCGCCGGGCGATGCAGCTCGCGGACTGGATCGCACGGCAGCGAATCCCGCATCGACACGATGCGCGCGCCTTCGCGCTGCGCCTGCGCGTCGGCGGGCGCGTCGTTGCCGTGATGGGCCACAATCCGCGCCTCCCTCCCGCCGTGTGGGGCAAGCGCAACGGGATGCGCAGGCTGGCCGCGAGTTATCGCCGCTTCGAGCGCCGCATCGCCCCTCTCGCCGCGCGGTTCGTCGAGGACGTCACGGGCGCGTGAGACCCCTCACTTCACGCCATTGCGCAGCTCCTGCAGGTGGACCGCCCGGACGCTCAGCCGCACGCCGCGGCGTGTCGGCTGTAGCGGCGTGAGGAGATTACACGTCCGCCCGTTGACTCCCGCAGCGTTTCGCCATTTCGTGGCGCATGGCGACCCGAGCGAGCCGTGAGTTCGGTTCCGGGATAGGCTGGCTGGCGAGAGCTGCGTTTCAGCACGCCGGCTGCTGCCGAAGTCGTAGTTAGCCCGATGGCAGGCGTGCGGGATGTAAACTACGCGCGAGGAAGACCGGTGATGGAAATCGCGTCAGCCATTCTGATCGAGCATACCGCCAGCAAGGTGCTCGACAAGTTTGAAGATCTTTTTCGCACTCATGTAATTACCCGATGGTCGCGTCGTCGCGCTGAGACGTTCTTCGAGGAATTCTGCGCCCAAGTTGCTTGCATTCGTGGTCTTACGACCAAGGCGGCGCTCGATCATGCATTAGCGAAAATCGCGGAGGACGATTGTTGCTCTGAAGTCCTCTTTGATGCTTATCGTTCTGTCACTCTTTCAAGGTCACGACATCTCGGGCCTCGCGTCATCGCCTTGCTGACCGCTGAATTAGTCACGTCGTCGCGACAGGCGAGCGACGTTGAAGACGCGATGTTCTTGGCGGCCGAACAGCTTAGTGACGAAGACTTAATAGCGTTCGCGCGGTTCATTCGCGAAGCACAACTGAGAAACGCGCACAACGCCGATGCCACTACGCCACTCCGGATTAAATGGTATGACGAGAGGTTCGACTCAAACCTGGTGCGTAAGGACGCGGTCTCAACCGGTCCCCTTAACCTCTACGACATCCTCGGTAAATGGTCGACGAAGCTACGCGATCTCGGCATCGTTAACGAAGATATCCGTGAACGCCAATATACCTATTCACCTGGCGAGCACAATCGTTCTTTGTCGACCGGCACGGTGCGAGAGATGTCATGGTGGCTCGAAGTGCCGGCTGCGTACTTCAAACTCGTCGAGCTCATCGAGAACGCTGAACAGTCGATGCGCGCCAAGACACCCTCGAATGAGCCGCAGTACTAACTTGGACACATCGAGACACGGCCTAGCTTGGCGTTGAAGCTGGCACGGCCCGGCTTCGATACGGCGGTCGAGCCGCCTACCGTCCACCAAGGGAGCCGGCGTCACGCCGGCTGCTATCCTCGCGCGTCGCTGACCACCACGCGCACGTGGGCAGCCGGCGCGCCGCTCTGCCGTAGCGGCGTAGGCGGTGGCCGTGCAGCTTAACGCCTGTATCGTTGGGCGGACTCGTAAGAGCAGAGCTATGATGTACATGAGGGCGGTCGCAACGGTAGTCGTATGGGCC
>DATEOX010000529.1:0-4283 GCA_035273585.1 Thermoanaerobaculia bacterium | reverse complement strand
GGCCGAGGAGCACCGGCTTGGCCATCTCGATGTACCAGTCACAGAAGTCGTGCCAGAAGAACTGGTAGATGAGGTTCGAGGCCTCGTCGAAGCGGTAAGCGGAGAGGGCGCGGTTCACGTCTCGTGTCGTCTCGTTCAGGCGGGAGAGAATCCAGCGCTCCAGCACCTTGAGGTCGTCGACGTCGATGCGGCCGGCGTTCTTCAGCTCCACGTCGAGGTGCATCAGCGCGAAGCGCGAGGCGTTCCAGATCTTGTTCGCGAACGCGGAGTAGCCCTGCATCCGCGACTCGGCCAGCGGGATGTCGCGGCCGGAGGTGAGGATGGCCAGCGTGAAGCGCACCGCATCGGCGCCGTACTTTTCGATCACGTCGAGCGGATCGATCACGTTCCCCTTCGTCTTCGACATCTTCTGCCCATGCTCGTCGCGCACGAGGCCGTTGAGGAAGACCTGGCTGAACGGCGCCTTGCCGGTGAACCGGAGGCCGAACATGATCATCCGCGCCACCCAGAAGAAGAGGATGTCGAAGCCGGTGATGAGCGTGTCGGTGGGGTAGAAGGTGCGGTAGTCGGGCGTGTCGTCCGGCCAGCCCATCGTGGAGAACGGCCAGAGGCCTGATGAGAACCAGGTGTCGAGCACGTCCGTCTCCTGGCGGATCTCCGTCGAGCCGCACTGCGGACAGGCGGTGATGTCCTCCTCGCTGACGGTCATGTGCTCGTTCGCGCAGTAGAAGGCCGGGATGCGGTGGCCCCACCAGAGCTGGCGGGAGATGGTCCAGTCGTGGATGTTCTCCATCCAGTTGAAGTAGGTCGACTCCCACGCCTGCGGCAGGATCTGGATCGTGCCGTCGCGCACGACGTCGAGGGCCGGTTTGGCCAGCGGCTCGATCTTTACGAACCACTGGCGGGAGATCATCGGCTCGATGTCCGTGTCGCACTTGCCGTGCACGCCGACGGAGTGCTGGTAGTCCTTGATCTCCTTCAGGTAGCCCTCGTCCTTCAGCCGCGTGACCACCTGCTTGCGCGCGTCGAAGCGGTCGAGACCTTCGAAGTCGGCGCCCGCCTCGCGGGTCATCCGGCCCGTCTCGTCGATGACCTGCAGGCGCGGGAGGTCGTTGCGGTTGCCCGCCTCGTAGTCGCTGCGGTCGTGCGACGGCGTCACTTTCACAACGCCGGTGCCGAACGCCGGATCGACGAGGATCGGCTCGGCAATGATCGGCACACGCCGGTTCGCGATCGGCACGATTGCGTGGCCGCCGATGAGGTCCTTGTAGCGGTCGTCATCAGGATGGACGGCCAGCGCGGTGTCGCCGAGCATCGTCTCCGGGCGCGTGGTGGCCACGGTCAGGCGGCGGTCGGTGCCTTCCACCGGATATTCGATGTAGTACAGCTTCGCGCTCCGCTCGCGGTACTCGACCTCCACGTCGGAGATGGCCGTGCGGCAGTTCGGGCACCAGTTCACCATCGCCACGCCGCGGTAGATCAGGCCGTCGTCGTAGAGCGAGACGAAGACGCGGCGCACGGCGCGCGAGAGGCCTTCGTCCATGGTGAAGCGGAGGCGGGTCCAGTCGGCGGAGGCGCCGAGGCGCTTGAGCTGGTCGATGATCTGATTGCCATACGACTCTTTCCACTCCCAGATCTTCTCCACGAACTTCTCGCGCCCGAGCTCGTGGCGGTTGATGCCTTTCTGGTTGAGGTCGCGCTCCACGACCATCTGCGTGGCGATGCCGGCGTGGTCGGTGCCGGGGAGCCAGAGCGTGTTGAAGCCGCTCATCCGCTTCCAGCGGACGATGATGTCCTGCAGCGTGTTCACCAGCGCATGCCCGATGTGCAGCCGCCCGGTCACGTTCGGCGGCGGGATGACGATGGAGAACTTCGGCCGGTCCTTGTCCGCCTCGGGCGTGAAGTAGCCGCCCTGCTCCCAGTTCGCGTAGATGCGCTGCTCGAAATCTTTCGGCTCGTAACGTTTGGCCAGTTCTTCCTTCATGATCGAGGCGCGGATTATAGAGTTGCTGGTTGCTAGTTGCTGGTTGCTAGTAGAGTCGTCCGGCCAGGTCGTACTACCAGCAACCAGCAACTAGTAACCAGCAACTCTTTCTATGATCCTCGGAATCGAAACCTCCTGTGACGAGACCTCCGTCGCCCTGCTCGAGCGCGACGGGAGCGTGCGCGTGAATCTCATCGCCTCGCAGATCGAGCGGCATCAGCCGTTCGGCGGCGTCGTGCCGGAGATCGCCTCGCGCGAGCACCTGCAGCACCTCTTTCCGCTCGTCACGCGCGCCGTCTCCGACGCGGGCGCATCCTTTGATGATGTCGATGCCATCGCCGTCACGAACGGCCCCGGCCTGATCGGCGCGTTGCTGGTCGGCGTCGCTGGCGCGCAAGGTCTCAGCTACGGCCTCGGCGTGCCGATCGTCCCGGTCAATCACCTCGAGGGCCATATCTTCTCGCCCTATCTGCAGAAGGAAGGTCCGGCGGTGCCGCTGCCGGAGCGCTTCCTCTCGCTCGTGATCTCAGGCGGCCATTCGTCGATCTACGACGTCCGGCGCGGCGAGCCGCGCATGCTCAACCGCACCCGCGACGACGCCATCGGCGAGACGTTCGACAAGGTCGCCAAGTTCGTCGGACTGCCGTACCCCGGCGGACCGCAGATCGAAAAGCACGCGCGCGAAGGCAAGCCCGATCCGGCGCGCTTTCCGTTCCCAGTGCCGCAGTTCAAGGACGAGTCGCTCGACTTTTCCTACTCCGGCATCAAGGCGGGAGCGATCCGCCTCGCCCGCGAGCATCAGGTCAATGTCGAGTCACCGTTGCTCGCCGACTTCTGCGCGACGTTTCAGCACGCGCTGTTCGCGCAGCTCTTCGACCGCCTCGACACCTTGTGGCCGCGGCTGGACGAGCCGCGCCCGACCGAAGTGGCCATTGCGGGCGGCGTGGCGGCGAACGGCGTGCTGCGCGAGCGCATCCTGCAATGGGGCGAGCGGCGCGGGGTGGTGGTACGACTGCCGGAGAAGCGCTACTGCACCGACAACGCGGCGATGATCGCCTTCGCCGGCCTGCAGAAGAAGGATGGCGCGACCGATCCGCGGCGCGTGACGGCCCGCTCGCGCGTGTCATCCTGAGCCGCGAAGACGGTGAAGGATCCGTACCGAACTTGCCTGAAACCTTTTCCCAACCCACGCGTCTGAATAGATGCGAAGAAACGAACGAGACCCTCTCCTACTCTCCTAAGTTGCACACCGCCGCCGCTAACCACGGCGGCGGTCGTGTATTCGGGCCTAGAATCGCGGGATGAAGATCGCAATCGCCGGCGGCAGCGGATTCATCGGCGAGCCGCTCGTGCGGCGACTCGTCACCGGCGGCCACGACGTTGCCGTTCTGTCACGCAATCCGTCGAAGGTGCATGCCGGACGCGGTGTCGGCTGGGACGCCCGCACGCAGGGCGGGTGGAGCGACGAGGTGGCGAAGGCCGACGTCGTCATCAACCTCGCCGGCGAGAACATCGGCGACGGACGCTGGACCGCGGATCGGAAGCGCCGCCTCGTCAACAGCCGCCTGAACGCGACGAACGCGCTCGTGGAGGCGCTGAAGCAGAACGGCCGGCAGCCGGTGTTCATCAGCGCCTCGGCCATCGGCTACTACGGCCCGCGCGGCGACGAGATCCTCGACGAGAGCGCGCGGCGCGGCAGCGGATTCCTGGCCGAGCTCGTGGAAAAGTGGGAGGCGGCCGCGCGCCATGCGGACCTCTTCACGCGCCTGGTCATCCCCCGCTTCGGCGTCGTCCTCGCCCGCGGCGGCGGCGCGCTCGGCAAGATGCTCCTCCCGTTCCGCCTCGGTCTCGGCGGTCCGGTCGGCAGCGGCCAGCAGTGGATGTCGTGGGTCGACCGTGACGACGTCCTGCGCGCCATCGGCTGGCTGATGGAGAAGGAGGATGCGCGCGGCGTCTACGACATCACCGCGCCCGATCCGGTCCGCAACCGCGACTTCGTCCGCGCCCTCGGGCGCGCGCTGCATCGGCCCGCCGTCATGCCCGCTCCCGCCTTCGCGCTTCGCCTCGCGTTCGGCGAGATGGCCGAGGAGATTCTGCTCACCGGGCAGCGCGTCGTGCCCAAGCGGCTGATGGGGGAGGGCTTCGCGTTCGAGTCGACGGACCTCGAGGCGACGCTGCGGCACATCATTCAGTGACCGCCTTCTTCACCTTCTCCGCGAGCGCGCGCGCGGCGGGCGTCGGATTCGCGCGCTGCATCTCCGCGAGCAGCGTCTCGAATCCGCGCACGTCGCCGCGCACC
>DATEOX010000528.1:0-8289 GCA_035273585.1 Thermoanaerobaculia bacterium | reverse complement strand
CGTTCTTCGACAGCGCGGCAAACCCGAGGAGGATCGCCGCGTGCGTCATCCCCCCGCAGCGCGCGAACAGCAATCCCGCCGTCCCGTACGCGATCAGCGGCCCCTCGGCCAAGCCGACGTAGCGCGTGACGGCGGTCGGCGCGACGGCCAGCGCGACGAGCGAGGCCAGCGCCGGCGAAGTCTCGCGCGCGGCGCGCTCGCGCACGAGGATCACCAGCGCGGCGCCGAAGGCGACGAAGAGCAGCCCGAGCCAGCGGTCGTCCCATCCGCCGCGCAGCAGGGCCAGGAAGGCGTAGACGTTCGGCAGCAGCGGCGGGTAGTCGGGATGGGAGAAGTCATTCGACGGCGTGGCGAGGAAACGCCAGTCGATGCCGCGCGCCTCGTGGAAGACACGCCCCTTGAGACCCCAGATGGCCCAGAAGTCCCACTCCCAGGGGCGGGCGACGGTGGCGTAGAAGGCATAGCCGACGAGGGTGGCCAGGGTGAGGATATCGATGGGGGCCGGCTGGAGAGCCGGCCCTACATTTTTTGTGTAGCGGTAGGCGACGGCCGCGGCGAGAACGACGACGAGAGCGAGAGGGATGGGGTACCACGGCAGCGGCACGAGCATCACGAGCGACACGGCGCCGAGGGCGTAGAGGAAGGCGAGAGCGATGCGGCGCGCGGTCATTCAGCGTTCGAGGAGGACGCCGCCCTCGCCGCGCCAGACGACGCGGCCGCCGCGCGCGTTGATGCCCCACGCGGCGAGGTAGCGCGCGCGGCGGAAGCTCTCCACCAGCGGCTTGTCATCAGGAGTCAGGATCGGCAGCAGCTCGCGGCCGGCGAGGAAGTAGCTGGCCCGGAAGAACGCGTACTGGTAGCCCTCCTCCCACCCCCGGATCGGCACCACGAGGGCGATCGTGCTCCCCTTCGGCGTCCTGCGCCGCACCTCGTCGAGGAAGCGCGGATACTGCGGATACCAGGTGCGGTCGGCGGCAGTCTCCATTGACGCGCGCAACTCGGAGCGGTCGACGAACGGCAGGCGGATGACCGTCGGCTCGATGCTCAGCAGGACGATGATGAGGAAGGCGGCGGCTGCGACGATGCGGCGCGGCATCGGCCAGGAGGGTAGCACGCACGTGTCATCCTGAGCCCCGAAGAGGGTGAAGGATCTCCCGGCAAGCGCGAGGAGATCCTTCGGCGTCTTCGCGCCGCAGGATGACAGCTACGGCGCGCTCGGCGGCGTCACCGTGCAGCCGTTGGCCAGCCACGACGCGTCGAAGTCGACGCCGTAGCGGCCTTCCGAGTACATCTGCACGATCATCCAGTTCTGGCTCGGGCGGCGGGTCGAGTACGGGTTCAGCTCGCGCTTCGAGGCGCCGTTGTCGAGCGAGATCCAGAGCCAGCCGCCGGTGTCGCCGGAAGCCATCGGCGGGAACATCGACGTCGTCGTCGGCACGGAGCTGGAGGCGGGCGCAAAGGCGTCGGTGGCGAGGGCGAGCGCGTTCTCGTGCTCGTCGAAGCGGACGACCTGCGCCTTGCCGATCGGCATCTTCGCGTTCACCGCATACTCGCACTCGCCCTTCTGGCCGTTCGTCACCGTCTCGCGCCACATCACGTAATTCGTCTGGAAGCCGGTCTTGCCACCCTCGATGAAGCGGGCGGAGAACGTCGACGGCAGCGGCTGGCGGCGGTCGAACTTGCGCGCGCCGGCAGGCGTGTAGCGGTCGTAGAACGTGTACGGCAGGGCCGTCCCCGGATCGGTCCCCGCCGCCCCACCCTCCGGGATGGCGCGGATGTGCACCAGCGGGTTGCCGCCGGCGTAGTTGCCGAGGTTGGACTCGGGATTGAT
The DNA here is from genome assembly GCA_035273585.1 of Thermoanaerobaculia bacterium. Lineage (GTDB taxonomy): Bacteria > Acidobacteriota > Thermoanaerobaculia > Gp7-AA8 > Gp7-AA8 > JAFAVZ01. The sequence continues at coordinate 6,458 of DATEOX010000528.1, read as the reverse complement.
CCGCTCGTACTCGCCGGTGAGGACGTTGTCGAAGAGGAGCGTTTCCGTCCAGTACGAAGGCTCGAGCGGCGAGGTCGTCGCGCAACTGTTGATCACGTCGATGGTGACGTAGCCGACGGCGTTCTTGTGCGCGTTCCCGACGCGGCAGGCGGCCTCATCGCGCTCACCGGTGGTGAAGACCCGCTGCACGCGCTGCAGGAACATCGGCGAGGTGAAGCCGCCCGCCGTGTTGCACATCCCGTCCTCGACGAAGTACGGGTTCTCCATGTTCTTCGCCGACGCCGAGCCCGACGCCATGTTCACAGAGGTCACCGGGTAGCGGCCGCGGGCCAGGATCTCGTAGAGCGAGACGGTCTGCGCGTCGTAGCCGCTGAGGAAGAGGTTGAACCAGGTGCCGGGATAGCCGAGGTCCGTCCAGAGCGTCACCCGCGCCATCTGCGGCGTGCGGGAAGTATTGATGACCGTGAAGACCGTGTTCAGCGCCTTCGTCGACTGCGAGTTGATGTCCACCTCGAAGTGCGGGAGAAGGAGCGTCGCCGCCGGGTACTGACCGATGTCGCAGCTCGCGTTGTTCTCTGTCACGGCGTTGACGCGTGCTGCCGGCGGCGCGGCGGCCAGTGCCGGGACGGCGAGCATCAGGAGGAGAAGGGCCTTCTTCATTGCGGCCCTCCCGGCGTTTTGGCCACGACGGAGCTCGGCGTGCAGCCGTTCGCCATCGCCGTCGCGTCATACGCCACGCCGTACCGGCCCTCGGCGCGCATCGAGACGAGCACCCAGTTCTGGCTCGGGCGGACCGTGGAGTACGGCCCCTTCTCCGTCGAGGCGAAGCGGTTGTCGAGGTTGAGGTACATCCAGCCGCTGACGCCGAGGCCGGCCATCGGCGGGAAGAACGAAGAGCTGGTGGAGACGGCGGAGGAGAGCGGCATGGAGAGCGAGGCGGCCGGCGCGGTCGTGGTCGGGTTCTCGTCCTCGTCGAAGCGGACGACCGACGCCACGGGCACCGCCGCGTTCGAGGCGGCGGCGCAGTCCTGCGCCGAGGCCACGGTCCCCTCACGCCAGATCACGTACTCGGTGGCGAACGACGTCGTGCCTCCCTGGATGAAGCGCGCGGCGAAGACGGACGGCAGCGGCTGGCGGCGGTCGACGCGGCGCGCGCCGGGCGGCGTGTAGCGGTCGTAGAACGTGTACGGCAGCGGCGAGGCCGCGCTCTGCGCCGTACCGCCCTCGGGGATGGCCTTGAGGTGCACGAACGGCGTGCCGGCCGCGTAGTTGCCGAGATTCTTGTCCGGGTTGATCAGCTCGTAGTCGCCGGTCAGGACGTTGTCGAAGAGGAGGAGTTGCGAGTAGTAGCTCGGGTCCAGCGGCGAGAGCTGCGAGCAACTGTTCACCACGTCGATCGTGATGTACCCCGCCGCCCGCTCGTGCGCCGTGCCGACCTTGCACTCCTTGCCCTTGGCAGTGCCGGTGGTGAGCATCGACTTGATGTCCGCCAGCAGCGCGGGCGGGACGTTGACGTTCCCCTGCAGGCAGCCCTCGGTGGAGATCAGCCGCGGGTTCGAGTCGTTCGGCGCCGACTTCGGGCCGACCGTGGCGCGCGTGCCCGTGTCCGGGATGATGCCGCTCACCAGCACGTCGTAGAGCGAGATCGGCTGGACGTCGTAGCCGGTGAGGAAGACGTTGAACCACATCGCCGGGTAGCCCTGATCGGTCCAGATGGTGACGCGGGCGATCTGCGGCGAGCGGGAGGTGTTGATCACCGTGAAGATGGTGTTCACCGCCTCGGACGGATGCTTGTCGATCTCCACTTCGAAGCGCGGGAGGAGGAGGGTCGCGGCGGGCGACGTGCTGATGTCGCAGCTCGCGTCGTTGTCGGTGGTGACGGCCGTTTTGCGCACGCCGGGAGCAGCCGCCAGGGAGGACGCGAGGACGAGGGCGGCCAAGAGTAAAACGCGTCTCATCGGGCTATGCGTTTATAGCATAGGGAAGCGGTTTCAGCGAGCGCAGCAGCCGTGTCATTCTGAGCCGCGCAGACAGCGAAGAATCCGTACGTTCGGGCGCGGCTCGAGATCGGTACGGATCCTTCGCCGTCTGCGCGGCTCAGGATGACACGGATCACGACGCCCCCCTTCCCAACAGCACCGCGGGGATGGTCCGGAGCAGGATCTTGAGGTCGAGCGTCGGCGACCAGTTGTCGATGTACTGCAGGTCCATCTGCATCCAGCGGTCGAAGTCGATGTTGTTGCGGCCGCTGACCTGCCAGAGGCACGTCAGGCCCGGCTTCATGGACAGTCGGCGGCGGTGCCAGCGATGGTACGAGGCCACCTCCTCGGGGATCGGCGGCCGGGGGCCGACGAGCGACATGTCGCCCTTCAGCACGTTCCAGAACTGCGGGATCTCATCGAGGGAGAACTTGCGCAGGATGCGGCCGACGGCGGTGATGCGCGGGTCGTCCTTCATCTTGAAGACCGGGCCGGTCATCTCGTTGAGGTGCTCGACCTCGGAGCGGCGCTCGTGCGCGTCCTCGATCATCGTCCGGAACTTGTAGAGGGTGAAGCTGCGGCCGTTGAGGCCGATGCGCTGCTGCTTGAAGAGCACCGAGCCGGGCGAGGTCAGCTTGATGGCGATCACGGCCAGGAGGATGGCCGGCGCGCTGAGCGCGAGCAGGGCCAGCGAGACGGCGACGTCGAGCAGGCGCTTCAAGGCGAGCTGCGTCTCGTTCGACGGCGTGGTGGTGAAGGTCAGGAACGGGACGCCCTCCAGCTCCTCGATCTCGATGCGCGCCACGCGGTTCTGGAAGAAGTTCATGGCCACCCGGGTGCGGATGCCCAGCTCCTCGCACATCAGGAAGATCTGCTTCATCTCGTCGAGCTTCTTGCGCGTGACGGCGAACACGACCTCGTCGATCGGCTCGGTCATCTGCATCTCCAGGATGCGTTTGAGGTCGGGCACCTGGCCGAAGATGCGGTAGCCCGCCCACCCGTTGTTCAGGCGGTGGCCGTCCGAGACGAACCCGAGGATCTTGTAGCCCCAGTACTTGTGCTCCTCGATCATCCGGGCGATCTCGGTGGCCCGGCGGCCGGTGCCGACGATGATCACCGTCCGGTAGTTGAGGCCCTTGGAGCGGACGTAGCGGGCGATGGCCCGGAGGAGGATCTTCTCGATGATGATCAGCGCCGCCGAGCCGACGCCGAAGAGGATGAACCAGGCGCGGGAGAGCTGGCGGAGCGGGAGGAGGTAGGCCAGCGTGGCCAGGAGGAGGTTGCCGACGATGGCCACGCGGAAGATGGTCGAGGCCTCGCGGCGGAGGGGCACCGTGCGGTGGGAGTGATAGCTGTGGTAGGTGAAGAGGAGGACCGACCAGATGATGAGGACCAGCGGGTAGACCTTGAGGTACTCGCGGAGGGGGAACAGGCCGGTCGGGAAGTTGTGCGGCGCGATCTGCGGCAGGAGCAGGTCGCGCACGAAGAAGGCGGCGAAGAACGCAACCGAGGTCAGTGCGAGATCGACGAGATAAACGATTCTCGCAATCAGCCGCGCTTTCTGTCTGAGCATCTACCCTCGATTCCGAATGTACTGCAAAACGATGGCGTCCGATATACGGAGGTGGCCCTGGGAGCGTCTAGGCCAATTTCGTCCGGCCTGTCATCCTGAGCCCCGCAGAGGGCGAAGGATCCCCCGGTTCTTGCGAGGAGATCCTTCGCCGTCTTCGCGGCTCAGGATGACACGAGGTTCCGAAACAGCTCCTCGTAGCGGTCCGTCACGGCGTTCCAACTGAACCGTTCCGCCGCCCGCTGCCGCGCCCGCTCCCGATCCGGAACGCCTCGGAGCCATTCGCGAAGCATGCCCGAAAGCGTCTCTTCCGGCCGGAGTCGGAAGTAACCAACCGCGTCTCCCCCGACTTCCCGATTCTCCGGCGTGTCGTGCGCGAGCACCGCCCCGTTCGAGGCCATGGCCTCGATCATCGCCGGATGCGTCCCCCCCACCTCCGTGGCCTGGATGTAGAGGAGGGCGTTGCGCTGCAGCATCCGGTAGTCGGCGCCGTAGAGCGCGCCGGGGAAGAGCACTTTCGGGCTCGCGTGACGACGCAATTCGGCGACGAGCTCGGGCGCGTAGAGCCCGCTGCCGAGCATCACCAGCGGCGGCGCATCGGTCAGTTTTTCGTAGGCGAGCACGACTTCCAGCGGGTTGTTCTCCGGCTCGAAGCGGCTGACGTAGAGGATGTACTCCCCTTTGATGCCCAGCCGCTCCAGCACGTCCGAATCGTCTTCGATGGGAAAGTCGGCGCCGTACGGGATCATCACCGGCTCAATCGAGTATTGCCGCCGGTAGTAGTCGGCGATCACCTCCGCATCGGCGACGACGGCATTCGCGAAGACGACGGAAAACGACTCGCCGATGGCGTACACCGCCCGCCCGAGGGCGTTCCACTTGCGGCGCTTCCGCTCGATGCCGTCGACGTTGATGGCCACCGGCAGCCGCGCCGCGCGCAGGAGGGGGAGGACGAACGCGTTCGCCGCGTTGCAGAGGAGGACGGCATCGAAGTCGCGCCGCAGCGCGTCGAGGGCGGAGAGGAAGGTGTGGCTGACGGTCTCCCAGTATTTGTGGCCGACCGCGGGGAGGACGATGCGGCGGATGCCTTCCCAGGACGATCCGCCAAGAACCCTCGCCCCGCTTGCGGGGAGAGGGTGGCGCGGAGCGCCGGGTGAGGGGACCGCGCAGAACACACGCCCCTCATCCGCCCTTCGGGCACCTTCTCCCCGCGCCGCGGGGAGAAGGCTCTTACCAAGAACCCTCGCCCCGCCTGCGGGGAGAGGGTGGCGCGAAGCGCCGGGTGAGGGGCGCCGGCAATACACCGTCACCTCATGTCCGCGCGAGACCAGCCTCCGCCCCAGCTCCGCGGCGAAGGTCTCGAAGCCGCCGTACGCGGGAGGGACGCCGCGTGTACCAAGGATGGCCAGCCTCATCGGAACCACTTGGCGAGCTCGCGGTCCGAGACGCGCCGCCGCTGCTGGATGTCGCACCGCTTGGCCATCACGCGGCGGCGATTCTTCCACAGCCACCGCAGCGCCGGAAGCGACGTCCGTTCGATGGTGAGCACCGCCCCGATGGCCACCAGGTCGCGCGGAATCTCGAACGGCGCGTGGCGCAGCGCCATCCGCAGCGACTCGTTCTTCAGGCGCAGGAGGAAGCGGTTCTTCACCGAGTGCATGTTCACCAGCGGCGCGAGCGTCCGCCGCTTGGCCGGCGTCACCGTCCGGACGTGATAGCCGACCGCGGCCGGCACGTACAGCGCCCGCCACCCGAACAGCCGCCCCCGCCAGGAGAGGTCCGCATCCTCCCGATATGTGTGAAAGTCCTCGTCGAACACCTCGCCGTTCACCGCCACGTCGTCGAGGAAAGAACGCGTGTACATCGCCGCCGCGCCGGAGACGCCGAAGACTTCCTCGACATCGACACGCCCGTCATCCGGCAGCCCCTGATCGATGTCGAAGTGGCGGCCGGACCTGGTCATCCGGATCCCTTTCGAGTCGATGATGTTCGTCGGCCTGATGTCGAAGCCCTCGGCGTGGAGCAGCTTACCGGTGGCCATCCCGAAGCGGTCGTGCAGCGCGGCGGCAAGGCGCGCGGCATAGTCCGGCTCGAGGTACGCGTCCGGATTGCAGAGCAGCACGACATCTCCCCGTGCCACGCGCAGCGCCTGGTTCACCGCCGCGCTGAAGCCGCGGTTGTCAGCATTGCGGATGATCGTCGCGTCGTCGCCGATCAGCGCCACCGAGTCATCCGTCGAGCCGTTGTCGACGACGATCAGCTCCGTCCGCTGCGTCTGCTGCCGGATGCCTTCCAGGCACCGGCGGAGGAACGGCGCGCTGTTCCAGGTTACGAGGACGACGGAGACGAGTCCGGGCTCCATCGCTTCCACGCTCTCTTCAGCACCCGCGCGTACGCCCGCAGCGCGCCGCGCCGTCCGACCTCCGGATGGGCAAACCCCGCCACCGCGGCCACGCAGCGCAACGCCATGCCGGTGATGATCACCCAGCGCAGCCCCTCCGCCTCGCCGCGCGAGAGCCACTTCCGCGCGTACCGCCACATGTTGCGGTACCAGACGTCGATGAAGCTCCCCCACGGCATGTGCTCCAGGCTCGCGCCGCCGAAGTGCCTCGCCGCCGCCGCCGGCACGTAGTAGATGGCCTTCCCCGCCCGCGCCAGGCGCTGGCAGTAATCGACGTCCTCGAACCAGGCCGGCGAGAACTGCTCGTCGAGCGGCCCCACTTCCTCGAAGACGCTGCGCCGGATGAGGAGCGCCGCGGCCGCCGGCTGCTCGATCGGTCCCGGCTCGGTGAGGTCGAGGTCGCGCGCCCGGTAGTGCGCCGTCGCCCCGTTCGTCGGGAACAGCTTGTCCAGCAGCAGCACCTCGGAGGCGAGCGTCCGCAGCGTCGGCAGGCGGCGCAACTGGAACT
>DATEOX010000527.1:0-3835 GCA_035273585.1 Thermoanaerobaculia bacterium | reverse complement strand
GCGCCTGAAAGAACTGCTTCCACTTGTCCAGCTTGAACGTGCCGGGGTGCTCTTTCTCGTAGATGACGTTCGGGCTCGTGCCGGCCGCGACCATCACGGACCGGGCGGCGAGCGAGACGACCTCGCCGGAGTCCTTCCAGCGGCCGTCCTCCACGATCTGCTTCTCGAAGAGCAGCGCGCTGACGTGTCCGAATTCATCCGGCACGGCCTCTACCGGGGATAGATTCTCCGCGTAGTAGATGCCCTCCTCGAAGGCCTTGCTCACCTCTTCGTGGTTCAGGCGATACGCCGGGGAGTCGGTGAGCGACTTGCGGTAGGCGATCGTGACGCCCCCCCACTCTCGCACCAGTGGAATGAAGTCCGGCTCCTCGCCGGCGGCCTCCGCGCGCTCCCGCTCCCGCCGCACCGCCTGCCCATGCCCGAGCATCTCATCGAGGATCCCCAACTCCTCGGCGTCATACCCGCCGCGCACCGCGGCCTCGTCGACCTCCGCGCATAAAGTCACGTAGCGGTCGAGCATCTTCTCCACCTGCACCGGGTAGTAGGCGAAGAGCTCCGTGGCGGTGTCGATGGCGGTGAGGCCGCCGCCGATGACGACCGCCGGTAGCCGCACCTGCAGGTTGGCCAGCGAGCTCTTTTTGAAGGCGCCCGTAAGCTGCAGAGCCATCAGGAAATCCGACGCCTTGCGGATGCCCCGGATGAGGTTGTTCTTCATCCGCACGATGGTCGGCGTCCCGGCGCCGGCGGCGATGGCGATGTGATCGAAGCCGAGATCGTCGAACGCGTCGGCGATGGTGATCGTGCCGCCGAAGCGCACGCCGCCGTAGATCTTGATGTTGCGCTTGCGCTCCAGCGCGATGCGGATGACCTTCAGAAAGTTCTTGTCCCAGCGGACGGTGATGCCGTACTCGGAGACGCCGCCGAAGCCGGCGAGCAGTCGGTCATCGAGATCTTCCCAAAGCGCCGCGCGCACATCACGGATCGGCTCGGACAGCAACTTCTCTTCAATGGGCTCGATCTTCAGCCCGTCGATGGCCACCACGCCGAAGCCTTCATTCGACAGGTAGTGGGCCAGCGTGTAGCCGGCGGGACCCAATCCGACGACCAGCACGTTCTTCCCGTTGTAGGGGAGCGCTACCGGGCGTCGAACGTTGAGCGGGTTCCAACGCGTGAGCAGGGAGTAGAGCTCGAAGCCCCACGGCAGGAAGAGGACGTCGGTCAGGACACCCGTCTCGATCTGGGGGATGTCCACCGGCTCCTGCTTCTGGAAGATGCACGACTTCATGCAGTCGTTGCAGATGCGATGGCCGGTGCCGGGGCACATCGGATTGTCGATCATGACGATGGCCAGGCCGGCGATGGAGGCGCCGTCGGTGCGCAGCGCGTTCATCTCGCCGATCTTCTCGTCGAGCGGGCAGCCGGCCAGCGGCACGCCCAACGGATTCGGCTTGTACGTCCCGCCCTTGTCGACGAAGCCATGCGCGCAACTGTCCTTCTGCCGCTCGTGGCAATAGATGCAGTAGTGGGCCTGGTCGGCGATCATGCGCGGCGTTGCGCGCGGGTCGGTCAGATGGAACGCGTCGCGGCGGCGGAAGTGATGCGGGTCGCCGCCGACGCGGTGGTCGTCGATGCGCACCGTCGGGACGAGGCGGTCGAAGACGAGCGGCTTCGGCAGGCGGAACGACGTCCAGCCGTCGAACTGCCCGGCGCGCCACGCCGCCGCGGCCCAGTCGACGAAGAGGTCGACCAGCGCATGGATCGCCTCCGCGTCGCGCGCCGTCGCCTCCGGACTCTCGAGCTGCTCCCGCCGGATGATGACGTCGTCGAAACGGACGCCGGAGTAGCGGAGCGCGCCGCGCAACTGCTCCAGCGCTGCGCGCGTCTCGACCGCCGGCGTGTGTGCGGCCTTCGCCCCCCGCGGGTACTCGCGCTCGAGGTCGAGCAGGCGGTTGGCGGCGACAGCCAGCGCGTATTCGGGATCGTTCGCCGGATTGCCAGCGATGGTGCGGACGAGCACCGCGGCGGCGTCGCCCAGCGGCTCTTCGCGCGGCGTCTGCACTTTCGCCACCCGCTTGCTGACGAACTCCTTCTTGAAGCGGGCGACCTGCGCGTCGCGTTGTGCGCGCGTGCGCAGCGGCGCCTCATCGGTCTGGAAGAGGCGGGCGAGGAAGACGCCCAGCGGCCGGCTCGCGGCGATGAGGAGCTCGGATTCCTCGGGTGGCGTCAGGCCGCCGTGCGCGATGCCGCTTTGCGTCGCGATGCGATACGAGTCGAAGCGCGCGAAGAGCGGCGCGTCCTGCTGCTCGACGAACGCGTCGAAGGAACGCGCGAGCGCTTCGAGGCGCGCGTGGTCGTAGAGGTCGGAGTAGGCGAAATCGTCGATGCCGAGCTTCACGCGCAATGGGAACGCAAAACCGCCACGGTGTCATCCTGAGGCGCGAAGACGCCGAAGGATCTCCTGGCGCTTGCGAGGAGATCCTTCGCCGTCTTCGCGGCTCAGGATGACAGGCGTCACTTCCGGAACGCTACTTCCTGCCAGATCAGCGCGCCGTCCGCGCGCAGCCACATCAGCTCTGCATTGCCGTTGTAACGGAAGACGAACGCGGAGCCGCGGTACGGCTCGATCCGGCCGTGCAGGTCGCCGATGCGAGCCGCGCCCGAGGAGGAGATGACGAACGTCCCGAGCTCGTCGCTTTTCCAGTTGCCGGCCAGCGACGCGACGGTGCGGTCGGAGCCGGGGGGAACCTTCGCGGCGGCCTTCTCCAGCCGCGCACGCTCGGAATTGCCGGCACGGGCAACGGCATCCTGCGCGCGCTTCACGGCCTCGGCGAACTTGGCGTCGGCATCGGGGCGGTTGCGCAGGCGGTCATACAGATAAGAGGCGACGGCGTGCGCGAACGGGCCGTCGGAGTTCGTCAGCACGGCGATGCCGAGGCCGCGCTCGGGCATGAAGGAGACGTGCGCCTGCGCGCCGACGTAACCGCCGAAATGATGGATCACCAGGTCGCCGTCGAGGTCGGCCATGACCCAGCCGAGGCCGTAGGCGAAGCGGTCGAAGCGCTGGAAGCGCTGCTTGAAATGGATCTGCGGCGACTGCGTCTCGCGGATGATGCGGCGAGGGAAGATCTCCCTGCCGTCGATCGTCCCCTCGCCGAGCTGGATGCGCAGCCAGCGGGCGAGATCGTTCGCCGTCGAGTACATGCCGCCGGCGGCGTGCATCTGCATCGGCGTCTTCGGCTCCACGCGCAGCCAGCCATCGCGCGAAATGGTGTACGGCACCGCGACTTCGGCGCCGGCCGGCGGCACGCGCGTCGTGGTGGCGCCGAGGCCCGCGGGCAAAAGCACCCGTTGCGCGACGGTTTCCTGCCACGGCGCGATGGCGTAGCCGAGGAGGTTGTAGCCGAGGTTGTCGTACTCGTACTTGCGCGGCGTGATCTTCGTGAAGCGCTGCATCGCCGACCAGATCCATTCGTCGTCCCAGTTGCCGGTGTACGAGGTGCGGACGACGACCGGATCGTTCGAGAAGCCGAGGCGATGGGTCATCAGGTCGCGCAGCGACATCCGCGCCGGATCGAGCGGCGGCGGGAGCCTCAGCTTCGGCAGCGTCTCGTCGAGCGGCGCGTCGATGTCGATCGTCAGCAGCGCGGCGAGCGCGTTGAAGGACTTCGTCGACGACGCGATGTAGAAGCGCGTGTTCGACGTCACCGGCAGCTTGCGCTCCTTGTCCCGCAGGCCGAACGACTCGCTGTAGATGATGCCGTTGCGGTCGACGACCACCGCCACGAGGCCCGGCGTGCCGGTTGCGGCAACGGCATCGCGGATGGCGGGGGTGGGG
>DATEOX010000526.1:0-6489 GCA_035273585.1 Thermoanaerobaculia bacterium | reverse complement strand
GAACAGACGCAGGGGCAGGCCAAGCAGCAGGTCGCCGAGGCGGAGCAGAAGCTGACGCAGGACGTCGCCACGGCGCGCGAGCGCATCGTGCGCGACGCCGAGGCGCTGGCCCGCACGGCAGCGGAGCGCATCCTCGGGAGGGCGGTGTGATGATGCGCCGGCTGTTCATGATTCTCCTGATTGCCGTCCCGCTCGCGCTCATGGCGCAGGAGCATCCGAAGAGCGACAACACGAGCGACGCCGCGCACGGCAGCGAGAAGGCCGCGCACGAGACGGCGCATCCGACCGAGGCCCACGGCGAGCATCACGAGGCGCCGAAGACCTACTTCGGCATCCCGGGCTGGATCCTCAAGCTGGCCAACATGCTCCTCTTCCTCGGCCTCCTCTGGTGGCTGGTGCGCGTGCCGGTGGCGAACGCCTTCCACTCGCGCGGCGAGCAGATCCGCGCGGCGGCGCAGGAAGCGCGCGAGCGGCGGGAGAAGGCCGACCGGCTGGCGGCGGACATCCAGGAGCGGCTGACGCAGATCGAGCAGGAAGTGCGCTCCATCCACGAGCGCGCCGAAGCGGAAGGCGAGCGGCAGAAGCGGGAGCTGATCGCCGCGGCGGAGGCCGAGGCGCAGAAGATCCTGGCGTCCGCGCGGAACGAGGTCGACAACCGCCTCAAATACGCTCGCAAGGAGCTGACCGAGTACGCCGGCCAGCTCGCCGCCGAGCGCGCCGAGCAGATCCTCACCGAGCGGATGACCGAGGACGACAAGCACAAGCTCTTCCGTGACTCGCTGCGCGAAGTGAAAGAGGTGCAGGGATGATCCGCCGCTTCGCCAGGCCGTACGCGCGGGCCATCCTCGACGTGGCCGGCACGCCGCAGAAGGCGAACGACCTCCGCCGCGAGCTGGAGCGCTTCGAGGAGGCGCGCAAGAGCGCGCCGGACCTGCAGCAGATGTACGCCGACCCCGGCATCGCGGTCGAGGTGAAGATCGCCGTGACGCAGAAGATCGCGGCCCGGCTCGGACTCTCGCCACTGACCATCAAGGTGCTGGAGGTCCTGATCCGCAACCATCGCATCAACCAGACGGGGGCGATCGCCGCGGCGGTGGCCGCCTACGTGAACCAGGAGCTGGGGATCGTGGTGGCCGACGTCCGGACGGCCCACCGGCTCGATCAGGCGGAGACGGCGGAGCTGCAGAAGACGCTGCAGGAGAAGTTCCGCAAGGGCGTCGAGCTGCGGCTGAGCGTCGACACGACGCTCCTGGGCGGCTTCGTGGCCCGCGTCGGCAGCGAGATCTACGACGCCTCGGTGCACGGCAAGATCGAGAAATTCCGCGAGTCGTTGACGTAGCTCTTTTTCGTACGCCATTTCGGGAGACTTTATGGCCGTTGATTTGAAGGCAGAAGAAATCACAGAGATTATTCGGCAGCAATTGAGCGGCATCGAGCGGGGCATCGACGTCTCCGAGGTCGGCACCGTGATGTCCGTCGGCGACGGCATCGCCCGCGTGTACGGGCTGGACCGCGTCATGGCCGGCGAGCTCGTCTCGTTCCCGCACAACGTGGCCGGCCTGGCCCTGAACCTCGAAGAAGACAACGTCGGCGTCGTGCTCCTCGGCGAGTCGTCGGTGATCCGCGAAGGCGACGAGTGCAAGCGCACGGGCCTCATCATGTCCGTCCCGGTCGGGCCGGCCATGGTCGGCCGCGTGGTCAACCCGCTGGGCGAGCCGATCGACGGCAAGGGCCCGATCGCGGCCACCGAGCGCTATCCGATCGAGCGCCTCGCGCCGGGCGTGGTCGACCGCAAGCCGGTCAAGGAGCCGCTCCAGACCGGCCTGAAGGCCATCGACGCCATGGTTCCGATCGGGCGCGGCCAGCGCGAGCTGATCATCGGCGACCGCCAGACGGGCAAGACCGCGGTGGCCGTCGATACGATCATCAACCAGAAGGGGAAGAACGTCATCTGCGTGTACGTCGCCATCGGCCAGAAGAAGTCGACCGTGGCCCAGGTGGTGAAGACGCTCGAAGAGTACGGCGCGATGGACTACACGATCGTGGTCAACGCGTCGGCGTCCGAGCCCGCGCCGCTGCAGTACCTGGCGCCGTATGCCGGCTGCGCGATGGGCGAGTACTTCCTCTACAACGGCCAGCATGCGCTCTGCATCTACGACGACCTCTCCAAGCACGCCGCGGCGTACCGCGAGATCTCGCTGCTTCTCCGCCGCCCGCCCGGCCGCGAAGCGTATCCGGGCGACGTCTTCTACCTCCACTCCCGCCTCCTGGAGCGGGCCTCGAAGCTGAACGACGCCAAGGGCGGCGGCTCGCTGACGGCGCTGCCGATCATCGAGACGCAGGCCGGCGACGTCTCGGCCTACATCCCGACGAACGTCATCTCCATCACCGACGGCCAGATCTTCCTGGAGACGGATCTGTTCCACTCCGGCGTGCGGCCGGCCATCAACGTCGGCATCTCGGTGTCGCGCGTCGGCGGCTCGGCGCAGGTGCGCTCGATGCGCTCCGTCTCGGGCACGCTCCGGCTCGACCTTGCGCAGTACCGCGAGCTCGCCGCGTTCGCCCAGTTCGGCTCCGACCTGGACAAGGTGACGCAGGCGCAGCTCAACCGCGGCAAGCGGCTGGTCGAGATCCTCAAGCAGGGGCAGTATCAGCCGCTGCGCGTCGGCCTTCAGACCGCGTCGGTTTACGCCGGCACGAAGGGCTTCCTGGACAACCTGGCCGTGGAAGCGGTCCGGCCGTTCGAGGCCGCGATGCATCAATGGCTGACGGACGATAAGGCGGATCTCGTCGACCGGCTGGAGACCGCGTCGAAGTTCGATGCGCCGCTCGAGCAGGAGCTGCGCGCCGCCATCACCGAGTTCAAGGAAGGGTACGTCCGCGACAACGCGAACGTGCTGGCTGCGTAACGACACATGCCGAGCACGATCGACCTCCGACGCCGGATCCGAAGCGTCAAGAACACGCAGCAGATCACGAAGGCCATGAAGATGGTCTCCGCGGCGAAGCTGCGCCGGGCGCAGGAGCGGATCTTCTCCGCCCGGCCGTACGCGGCGGCGCTGCGCGAGGTGCTCGCCTCGGTCGCCTCGCGGATCGGCGCGGCGAACCACCCGCTATTGCAGGCGCGCGAGGAGGAGCGGAACGTCGTCGTCATCGTAGTGACGTCGGACCGCGGCCTGGCCGGCGCGTTCAACACGAACGCAAACCGCGCCGCGCTGAACTTCGTCAAGGAGAAGGCCTTTCCGAACGTCGAGCTGATCCCCATCGGACGGAAGGCGAACGACTACTTCCGTCGCCGCGCCATCCCCATGCGCCGCCCGGCCACCCAGGCCCTGCAGGCGCTCTCGCTGGAGACGGCGCGGGAGATCGCGGGCGGGCTGATCACCGCCTTCACCAACGGCGAGCTCGACGCGGTGTACGTCGTCTACAACGAGTTCCGCTCGGTCATCTCGCAGGTCGTCCGCACCGAGCGGCTGCTGCCGCTCCAGCGGCCGTGGTCCGAGGAGCAGCAGGAGACGACCATCGACTATCTGTACGAGCCGGCGCCGGAGCAGATCCTCTCCGAGCTCCTGCCGAAGTACGTGGAGTTCGAGCTGTACCGCATCCTCCTCGAGTCGGCCGCCGCCGAACAGGGCGCGCGCATGACGGCCATGGAGGCGGCGACGAAGAACGCATCGGACATGATCAGCCACCTGACGTTGACCTACAACCGCATCCGTCAGGCGGCCATCACCAAGGAAATCATCGAGATTGTCTCGGGCGCCGCTGCCGCGGGGCACTGAGCCGGACACGGAGAAGACATGGCAACGGATCACAAAGTCGGTCGCGTCATTCAGATCATCGGCCCCGCGGTCGACGTGCAGTTCGATGAAGGCTACCTGCCGCCGATCTACACCGCGGTACGCATCGTGGACAACGGCGAGCTGGGGAAGGTGCCGATCGACGTGGTCGTCGAAGTGGCGAACCACATCGGTGAGGGGCAGGTGCGCTGCATCGCCATGAAGCCGACGGACGGCATGGTGCGGGGCATGAAGGCGCTCGACACCGGCGCGCCGATCTCCGTCCCGGTCGGACGCGAGACCCTCGGGCGCATCCTCAACGTCCTGGGCGAGCCGGTGGACAACATGGGTCCGGTGAACGCGAAGCAGACCCTCTCCATCCACCGCGAGCCGCCCAAGTTCGACGAGCAGTCGACTTCCATCGAGATGTTCGAGACCGGCATCAAGGTCATCGATCTGCTCGAGCCGTACACCAAGGGCGGCAAGACCGGCCTCTTCGGCGGCGCGGGCGTGGGCAAGACGGTGCTGATCCTGGAGCTCATCACGAACGTGGCCAAGCAGCACGGCGGCTTCTCCGTCTTCGCCGGCGTCGGCGAGCGGACCCGCGAAGGCAATGACCTCTACCTCGAGTTCGAAGAGGGCGGCGTGATCAAGCCGGGCGACCCGTCGAAGTCGAAGGCGGCGCTGATCTATGGCCAGATGACCGAGCCGCCGGGCGCGCGCCTCCGCGTCGGCCTCACCGGCCTGACCGTGGCCGAGTACTTCCGCGATCAGGAAGGGCAGGACGTGCTGCTCTTCATCGACAACATCTTCCGCTTCACCCAGGCCGGCTCCGAGGTCTCGGCGCTCCTCGGGCGCATGCCGTCGGCGGTCGGATACCAGCCGAACCTGGCCACGGAGATGGGCGAGCTGCAGGAGCGCATCACCTCCACCAAGAAGGGCTCCATCACCTCCGTGCAGGCCATCTACGTCCCCGCCGACGACCTCACCGATCCGGCGCCGGCGACGGCCTTCGCCCACCTCGACGCGACGACGGTTCTCTCCCGCCAGATCGCAGAGCTGGGCATCTACCCGGCCGTCGATCCGCTGTCCTCGACCTCCAAGATCCTCGACCCGCGCATCCTGGGCGACGAGCACTACAACACCGCCCGCGGCGTGCAGGCCGTGCTGCAGAAGTACAAGGACCTGCAGGACATCATCGCCATCCTGGGCATCGACGAGCTGTCGGAAGAGGACAAGGTCATCGTCTCCCGCGCGCGCAAGATCCAGCGCTTCCTCAGCCAGCCGTTCCACGTCGCCGAGCAGTTCACCGGCATCCCCGGCAAGTACGTGAAGATCGCCGACACCATCCGCGGCTTCCGCGAGATCGTCGAAGGCAAGCACGACGAGATCCCTGAGCAGGCCTTCCTGCTGCAGGGAACGATCGAGGACGTGATCGAGCGCTCCGAGCAGATGAAGCGCGAGGCGGCGTAATGGCCGATACGCTCCCCACGAGGATCAGCCTCACGGTCGTCACGCGCGAGCGGAAGATCGTCGACGCCGAGGTCGAGGAGGTCGTGCTCCCCGGCCTCGACGGCGAGCTGGGCATCCTCCCCGGGCACACGCCGCTGCTGGCCATGCTCAAGATCGGACAGTTGCGCTACCGCACCGGTGGCACCGTCCATCGGCTGGTGATCTCGTGGGGCTTCGCCGAGGTGCTGCCGGACCGGGTCATCGTGCTCGCCGAACGGGGCATCCTGCCGGACGAGATCGACCCCGCCGCCGCCGAGCGCGAGCGCCTCGAGGCCGAGCGCGAGATGGCGTACCTCTCGTCCCACGACCCCGAGTTCGCCCAGGTGGAGGCGAAGCTCGAGGAAGCGGTGGCGATGATCAACATCCATCACGGGTGAATGGAACGATGAACGATGAGAGATGAACGATGAACGAAGGCGGGCTATGGCCTGCTTTTGTTCATCGTTCATCCTTCCTCGTTCATCCTTCCACAGGACCAATTCCTGCATGAGCCCGCCGGAACTCATGGATCGCTGGCTCCAGCTCTTTGCCCGCACGAACCTCGTGCGCAGCGCGGATACGGCACACGACCTCAAAACGCCGCTGAACGTCGCCGTGCTGAACCTCGAGCTGCTGCGGATGCGCATCCGCAAGCTCCTCGCGAAGGACGACGAGAAGCTGATGGCCTACGCCTCGGCCATCGAGCTCGAGCTGCGCCGGATGGCGCACATCTTCGACAGCTTCTTCCTCCTCTCCACTCCGCCGAAAGGAGAAGGGGCGCCGTCGCCGGTCGACCTCCCGCCGCTCTGCGCGGAGGTCGCGGACGAGGCCGGCTACGTGCTGAGCCTGGATGATCAGCCGTTCCTCACCGTGGGCCACGCGGCGAGAATCCGGCAGGCCCTGAAGCTGTTCTTCGAGGGGACAGCAAGCGTCCTCGCGCCGGACGGCCGGCGCCTCCGCAGCAGCCGCGACGAGCGTCATTTCCACCTCATCGTGAGCGGCCGGCCTCAGGCGGAAGACTTCGAGCAGACGAAGATTTTCAAGTTCTATTACACGGATCCAAACGGTAATCCGGACCTCTCCCTGGCCACGGCCAGACTCATCGCCGAAACGTACGGCGGTGAGCTGATCGCTACACAGGAAAGTGATAAGGTGTCGCTGCGGATCAGTTTTCCACTGGGTGAAGAATGAAACGTGTTTTGATCGTTGACGATGATCG
>DATEOX010000525.1:0-3857 GCA_035273585.1 Thermoanaerobaculia bacterium | reverse complement strand
CAACCACGACCCCGACATATCCCCGTCGAAGCCGGTGCGCCCCCAGATTTTCAACGAACCGGTTCCGAAAACGCCTCCCGCCCTGTCAGAATTTCGCGTATGCAGCTCGACCGCAACGACATCCGCCGCATCATCCAGCGTGCCTTCGACGAGGACCTGCCCGACATCACCAGCGAGTCGATCTTCGATCCCGGCGACCGGGGCACCGCCTCCTTCCTCATCAAGGCGGACGGCGTCCTGGCCGGCCTCGACTTCGCCGAGGAGGTCTTCCGGATGCTCGACCCCTCGGCGCGATTCGAGAGGAAGGCGAAGGACGGCGACCGGGTCAAGAACGGCGACGTCGTGGCCACGGTCGAGGCGAGCGTCATCGCCCTCCTCTCCGGCGAGCGCACCGCCCTCAACCTGATGCAGCGCGCCTCGGGCATCGCCACGGCCACGCGCCGCTACGTCGATGCGGTGCGGGGGACCAGCGCCCGCATCCACGACACGCGCAAGACCGCGCCCGGGCTGCGCCTCCTCGACAAGTACGCCGTCCTCGCCGGCGGCGGCGAGAACCACCGCATCGGCCTCCACGACATGTTCCTCATCAAGAACAATCACGTCGACCGTGCGGGCTCCATCACCGCGGCGGTCGAGCGCATCCGCCGGCGCGGACTGCCCCAGAAGATCATGATCGAGGTGCGCAACGCGGCCGAGCTGGACGAGGCGCTGCAGCTCAAGCCCGACTTCATCCTCCTCGACAACATGACGAACGACGAGATGCGCGCGGCGGTGGAGCGGACCGGCGGCGCGGTCGCGCTGGAGGCGTCGGGCGGCATCACGCTGGAGAACGTGCGGGCGGTCGCCGAGACGGGTGTCGACCGCATCTCCATCGGCGCACTGACGCATTCCGTCACGGCGCTGGACATCTCCCTGCGCATCGCGCGCTAAGGCATGCTCTTTGCGGCAGAGGCGGTCAATGGGCCGTCCTTTCACCATTGCCATCGTCGATGACGATGCGGCGATCCGCCGCCTCGTGCGCCTCTTCCTCAAGCGCGCCGGCTACGACACGCTCGAGTGCACCACGGGCGGCGAGGCGCGCGAGCAGCTCAAGTCGAGCGTC
Source organism: Thermoanaerobaculia bacterium (assembly GCA_035273585.1). Taxonomy (GTDB): domain Bacteria; phylum Acidobacteriota; class Thermoanaerobaculia; order Gp7-AA8; family Gp7-AA8; genus JAFAVZ01. The sequence goes on along the minus strand of DATEOX010000525.1, from coordinate 2,755 downwards.
TGGGACCTGGCCATCCTCGACCGGCGCCTGCCCGATCTCGATGGCGTCGTGCTGGCCAACGAACTGAAGTCCAACTCCGCCTTCCGGGCGCGCTACATCATCATGCTCACCGGCGAGGACGAGCAGGAGGACAAGGTCGAGGGGCTGGAGCTCGGCGCCGACGACTACATCACCAAGCCGTTCCAGTATCCGGAGCTGCTGGCGCGCATCCGGGCCGGCAAGCGGATCGTCGACCTGCAGAACGAGCTGATCGACGCCAACAAGCGGCTGGAGCTGCTCTCCATCACCGACGGCCTGACGAAGCTCTACAACCATCGCTACTTTCAGGACGAGCTCTCGCGCGCGTTCGAGGAGTCGCAGCGCTACCAGCGGCCGCTCTCGCTGGCCATCATCGACATCGACTTCTTCAAGAAGGTGAACGACACGTACGGCCACGCGGTCGGCGACGAGGTGCTGCGGTACGTCTCGTCGCTCTTCCGCGACTCGATCCGCAGCACCGACCTCGCGGCGCGCTACGGCGGCGAGGAGTTCGCCGTGATGATGCCCGAGACGGAGCTGGATGATGCCATCGCCTTCGCCGAGAAGATCCGCCAGCTCATCGAGACGACGCCGATCCCGACGCAGAGCGGCGAGCTGCCGGTCACGGTGAGCGTCGGCGTCTCCAGCGTCCCGCACTCGCGCATCCACTACGCGAAGGAGATGGTCGTCGCGGCGGACAAGGCGCTGTACCGGGCGAAAAAGGGCGGGCGGAACCAGGTGCAGGCGGAGAAGCGGCGGGACGTGACGCGGACGACGCGGAAGGAGCCGGCGATCGCGTAGCTACCGCGCCAGCTCCTTTGCGCACCGCGCGATCTCCGCGCGGAGGTTCAGCACGTGCTGCAGGAGGCGCGCTTCCACGCCGTTTTCGGCGTCGCCTTTCACGATGCGCTCCGCGGCTTTCTCGATCTCCGCCGATTCCGATGAGATCTTCTGATAGCCGTAGCTGCCGCCGGCGCCCTTCAGTTGATGGGCGAGGTAGGCCAGGCGGTCGAGGGCCTCGCTGTTGCGCTCGCCGTCGAGCGCCTCTGCGATCTCCCGCGCTTTTTCCTCCGCCTCGGCGAGGAACTCGCGCTTCAGTTCATCCAGTTCGTAGTCCACCGATCGGTCCCGTCCGGGGCGCGGTTGCACGCGGTATGCCGGTTGGCAGGCTGTGCGATGATTCGGGCGATGTCGTCGGACGTCCTCGTCGTTCCGCGCGCGGAGTTCTCGATCGAGGAGCCGTGGGCGGTGCCGTCCGTCTGCGAGCCGGTCCGCCTCCGCCGGGCCACCGACGGCAGCGCGCCGCGCCTGGCCACCTGCGTCGCGGCGTATGCCGATGCCGACGCGCTGACCGTCATCTTCTCCGCCACCGACGACCTGATCGTCGCCAGCTACCGAGGGCATGACGACCCGCTCTATACCGAGGACGTGGTGGAGGTCTTCCTCGCGCCGGAGCGGCTGACCGCGTACTTCGAGATCGAGGTAAGCCCGGCAGGGACGACCTTCGACACGCGGATCGAATCGCCGGACGGCGACCGGCGGACGATGCGCGCCGACCACGGCTGGAACTGCGCCGGGCTCTTGGCCGCAGTGCGTCGCGTGACCGAGTCGAGCGGGCTGATGACCATCGATACGGTCATCCGAATACCGTTCGCCTCGCTCGGCCGGAAGCGGCCGGAAGCGGGCGAAACGTGGCCCGCGAATTTCTTCCGGATCGACAGGCATCCGTCAGAAGGGGACGAGTTTACGGCTTGGCAGCCGACCCTGCGCACACCCGCCGATTTCCATGTTCCGGCGGTGTTCGGCGCTCTGAAATTCCCGCGTTAGCGGCGCGCACAACTCCTTACGGCACATGGAATTCATTCGACATTTTCTGATTTGTAATCAGCGTCTTCATCGTCCAAGCGTAGAGTAGCCGTCGGCCACACGAGGAACCCCGTCTCAGCATGCAATCCCGTATCGTCAAACTCACTGCCGTACTCCTCCTGTCCGCCGCCGCGGTCTACGCCGCCGACGAAGCGAAGAAGTGCAACGCGACCGCTCGCGAGTGCGAGCAGCAGATCCGGCACATGTTGTCCGGACGCCGTTATCTCGGCATCTCCGTCGTGGAGCTCAAGCCCGGCCTGGTGATCAAGTCGATCGTCCCGGACGGTCCGGCGTCGCGCGCCGACCTGAAGGAAGGCGACCGCATCATCGCCATCAACGGCCGGAACATGAACGAGGCGACGGCGCGTGAGTTCAAGCAGGCGCTGGCGGACGCGAGGGAGACCGGAACGCTCTGGATCATCGTCCAGCGGCGCGGCAATTTCCGGAGAGTGGAGACGCGGATGGAGCCGTATTCGAAGGGGCAGGTCGACAAGATCGTCCAGGCGCACCTGTCCCAGAGCCACTCCGCGATCGCCGGGCAACCGTGAAGTCGCCTGCGGCGTCCTAACTTCGAAGCGGTGAGCAGCATCTAAGCAGTAGACAGCGGGCAGTTCCGATGGCCATGTTCGAGCGACTCCTGGCGCGGTTGCGAAATCTCTCCCATCACGGGGAGCCGACGGACCACGCCTCCATTCTGGTTCCGCTCCTCATCATCGCCCTGGCCCTCGGCGTGCTCGCCTGGCGCTCGTACTTTTTATCCATGCGATTTGAAGGCGGCGCGACGGCCCTGGCCCAGCAGTACGCGAGCTACGCGGCGGACGTCACCGCGGGCCGCGTCGACAGCGCGGTAGCCGGCGAGTTCTTCCGCGTC
>DATEOX010000524.1:0-6319 GCA_035273585.1 Thermoanaerobaculia bacterium | reverse complement strand
CGAGGGCGGCCACAGCCGCGGCGCCCGCGCCCGCGCGGCCGCGACCGGCGACGGCAGCGACATCCCGACCGGGGGTGGTGCGGACTACACCCGGGGCACCGACCAGAGCTTCGAGCGCCAGACCGTGAGCGAGCGGAGCGGCTTCGAGGCCGGCGGCAACCGCGGCACCGGCGACCGCGATCGGGACCGCGACCGCGACCGCAACCAGCGCTCCGGCGACGGCCAGAACCGCGACGTTCCGTACACGGGACGGGAGAACATCTAGCAGAACCGTTGTCGGTTGTCGGTTGTCGGTAGACTTGCTGACAACTGACAACCATCAACGGTGCTCGTGAACTACTCCATCATTCTCATCTGGGGCTTCGCCGCCTCGATCATCCTCCTGACGACGACCATCGCCGGGCAGTCGCTCGGCCTCACGCGGATCGACATCCCGTTCATCGTCGGGACGATGTTCACCTCCAATCGCGACCGGGCGAGGGTCGTCGGCGTGGCCATGCACATCGTCAACGGCTGGGTGTTCGCGCTCGTCTACGGTCTCTTCTTCGAGAGCACCGAGCTCGCCTCCTGGTGGTTCGGAGCGCTGATCGGCGCCGTGCAGGGCATCTTCGTGGTCGTCGTCCTGCTGCCCATCCTTCCCGGCCTCCATCCGCGCATGGTTTCGGACTACCGCGGCCCGGAGCCGACGCGCCTGCTCGAGCCGCCCGGCTTTCTGGCCACGAACTACGGACGCTGGACGCCGGTGGTCACGATCGTGGCGCACACGCTGTACGGCATGGTGCTGGGGATGTTCTACATGCCGCGTTGAACTATGCTGCGCGGATGCTCGCGCGCGTCCGCTGGCGCCTCATCGCTCCGGTCATCGCCGTCGGCCTGCTCCTCGGCGTGGCCAGCGCGTATGGCGTGCTGAAAGGGATCGAGACCTGGATCTGGTGCGCGCTGGCGGTGATCCTGGCCGTCCCGACCGGCAACCAATTGAAAAAGGACGCGTTCCTCAACGGCGCCGTGGCGGGGACGATCGCGTGCGGCGGCGCGGCCCTCATCGAGGCCATCGCCCGCCCCTCACTGCTCCACTTCGCGCTCATCATCCCCTACGCGATCCTCGGCGGCTCGGTGTTCGGCGGCCTGACCTGGGTCGTGCAGACCGTCTTCGGGGAGTGACCGCTTCTCCGACCGCGCCTGATGGCCGCGCTTGAGGCACAACGCGGCGTTGATCAGGCCGATGTGCGTCAGCGCCTGCGGGAAGTTGCCCAGCAGCAGGCCGCTCTCCACGTCCACCTCCTCGGAGAAGAGCCCGAGGTCGTTGCCGCGGCCGAGGAGCTTGCGGAAGACGTCGTGCGCCTCGTCGTACCGGCCGGCGAGGGTGAGCGCCTCCACGAGCCAGAAGCTGCAGGCCAGGAACGCCCCTTCGCCGGGCGGCAGGCCATCCTCCGTGCGCAATTCGTATCGATAGATCAGCTCGTCGTTGCCGAGCTTCGCGCGGATGGCCTCCACCGTGCCGAGCATGCGCGGGTCGTCCCCGGGGAGGAAGCCGACACGGGCGATGTAGAGCAGGCTGGCGTCCAGCTCATCGGAGTCGAGGATGCTGACGAAGGAGTTGAGACGCGCGTTGAAGCCGCGCTCCAGGACGAGCGTGCGGATGGCCTCGCACTCCCGGCTCCAGACGCCGACGCGCGCCTCGGGAATGATGCGGTGCCCGGCCAGACGGATGGCGCAATCGAGGCCGGCCCAGGCCATGACCTTCGCGTGTACGTGCTGGCGCATGCCGGAGCGCTTCTCCCAGATGCCGCTGTCCGGCTCGCGCCAGCGTTTCACGATCGTGTCCGCGAGGCGGACCAGGACGCGCTGCACGTCGCGCGGCAGTTGTGCGCCGTCGAGCTTCCCACCTCGTTCCGCCCACTCCTCCACCGCGCCGAGGACCTCGGCGTAGATGTCGAGCTGGAACTGGCCGCGCGCGTCATTCCCGGCGCGCACCGGCCGCGAGCCCATGTAGCCCTCGAGGTGCGCGAGCTCGCTCTCGGGCACGCGCGGCTCGCCGAAGACGTCGTACAGCACCTGCAGGCGGGGCTGGGTGATACGCGTCGCGTAGAGCAGCCAGTCGACGAACGCGCCGCCTTCGTCCTCGAAGCCGCAGCCGTCGAGCGCGGCCACGGTGAACGAGGCGTCGCGCAGCCAGCAGTAGCGGTAGTCCCAGTTACGGATGCCGCCGATGCGCTCGGGGAGGGAGGTGGTGGGGGCGGCGACGATCGCGCCGGACGGCGCATGCGACATCAGCTTCAGCAGCAACGCGCTGCGGATCACGGCATCGCGGTAGGGACCTTCGTAGACGCATTGCTCGACCCACTTGCGCCAGAAGGCGAGCGTCCGCCCGATCTCCGCGGAGGCCTCCTCGCCCATGCGGGGCAGGACGGCGGGCGAGTGGCTGTCGAAGGCGAGGGCGAAGTCCTTGCGCTCGCCCTGACGCAGCGTGAAACGGGCGGTCGCCGTCGAGCCGTCGATCATCAGCGGCGCGTCGCTGCGGAGGTGGAGGACGACCGGGCCGTCGACGCAGAACACACAATCGCCGCGAAGGGCCAGCCGCGGCGCCACCCGGGCGTAGTCGAGGCGCGGCGCGTATTCGGCGACCATCGGCACCTCGCCCTCCGTGACATCGACGCGCCGCAGCAGCTCGCGAAGGGGGGAGAGATGCGTCGTCTTCGTCTCCTCGCGCATCACCGGCATGAGGTCGAGGAGCGTGGCGGTGCCGGTGTCGGTGATGAACGTCGTCTCGAGGACGTTCGTCCCGGGAAGGTAGCGGCGCGTGGCGCGGAACGGCGCCTCGGGATGGATGGCGAAATGGCCGCCGCGCTTCGCATCGAGAAGGCGGGCGAAGAGCGAGGGGCTGTCGAAGCGCGGCCAGCAGAGCCAGTCGATCGAGCCGCGCGCGGAAACGAGGGCGCAGGAGCGCGTGTCTCCGATCGCGGCGTAGTCGGCGATGGGCTCGTAGGCGCCTGAAGGTGCGGATCCTTCGCCGTCTTCGCGGCTCAGGATGACACCTGCTACTTCCTTCGCCATTTCCGTGACAGCGCCACGAGGCCGGCGAGCGTGCCGGCCGCGACGCCCAGGCCGAGCATCTTCGGCCAGTTGGGGATCATCGGCTTGCGCTCGTTGTAGCGCTTCTCCGGGAGCTCGCCGCGCGGGCCGGCGGGCCCTTCGCGCAGCGCCATCTGCAGCACCTGCGCGAAGTGCAGCGCCTCGCGGCCGGTCGACTGCGCGATCTGCTCGCGGCAACTGAAGCCGTCCGCGACGATGAGCGTGTCGCGCGCCGCCTCCCGCACCTTCGGCAGCAGCACCCGCTCGCCGATGCGCATCGAGACGTCGTAGTGCTCCTCCTCGAAGCCGAACGCGCCGGCCATGCCGCAGCAGCCGGAGTCGGGATGCTCGACATCGAGCCCGAGCTTCTTCAGCAGGCCGAGCTCCACGCCGTAGCCCATCACCGCCTTGTGATGGCAGTGGCTCTGGACGAGCGCCTTCCGCTCCAGGCGTGGCAGGCGGAAGGCATCGCCTTCGCGGGAGATGAACTCGCTGAGCGTCATCGCCGCCTTCGCCAGCCGCTTCGCCCCTTCGTCATTGGGGAAGAGGTTCGGCAGCTCGTCGCGGAACACCGAGACGCAGCTCGGCTCGAGCCCGATGATCGGCACTCCTTCGTCGAGCTCCGGCCGCAGCGCATCGAGGATCTCGCGCAACTGAATTTTGGCCATTCCAAGGAAACCCCAGTCGTAGAGCGGGCGCCCGCAGCAGAGCGGCTTGCGCGGGATCGTGACGTGATAGCCGGCCGCCTCCAGCACCTCCACGGCGGCCATCGCCGTCTCGGGATTGAAGTGATTGTTGAACGTGTCGGGCCAGAGGAGCACGCGCCGCCGCGGCTCGCGCGACTCGGAGTGCTCGCGCGCGCGGAAGCGCTCGGTGAACGTCGTGCCGGCGTAGCGCGGCATGCGCCGCTCCTTGGCGATGCGGATCAGGCGACCCGTGAGCGGGAAGGCCATCATCAGGTTCGTCAGCCCGGGCGCGAAGCGGGCCAAGCGCGACCAGATGTGGATCCAGCCCATGGCGTAAGCGGCGAGGGGGCGGATGCGCCGCGCGTAGTAGTGCGAGAGGAACTCGGCCTTGTAGGTGGCCATGTCGACGCCGACCGGGCACTCGCCCTTGCAGCCCTTGCAGGCGATGCAGAGGTCGAGCGCGTCCTTGACGGCGTCGTTGCGCCAACTGTCCGGCACGACCTCGCCCTCGAACATTTCGAAGAGGAGCCGCGCCCGGCCGCGCGTGGAGTGCTCCTCCTCGCGGGTGACCATGAAGCTGGGACACATCGTCCCCATCTCCATCCGCCGGCACTTGCCCACGCCGACGCAGCGCAGCACGGCGGACTCCATCCGTCCCTCATCATCGGGAAACTGGAAGTGCGTCTTCGGCGACCAGGGGCGGTAGTCGCTGCCGAGGCGGAGGTTCTCCGTGACGTGGTAAGGGGTGATGACCTTGCCGGGGTTCATCTTCCACTCCGGGTCCCAGAGCGACTTGAAGTCGCGGAAGGCGGCCATCAGCTCCTCGCCGTACATCTTCGGCAGGAGCTCGGCGCGCGACTGGCCGTCGCCGTGCTCGCCGGAGAACGACCCGCCGTACGACACGACGAGGTCCGCCGCCTCCTCGATGAACTCGCGCATCTTCGCGATGCCGTGCGGCGTCTGCAGGTCGAAGTTCGTGCGGGTGTGGACGCAGCCCTGTCCGAAGTGGCCGTACAGGTCGCCGCCGTAGTGGTACTTGTCGAGCAGCTTGCGCAGGTCGCGCAGGTAGCCGCCGAGCTTCTCCGGCGCGACCGCCGCATCCTCCCACCCTTCCCACGTGCGCGGCTTGCCCGGCGTGTAGGCGGTGGCGCCGAGGCCCGACTCGCGCACTTGCCAGACGGCCTTCTGCTCGAACGGGTCGTCGAACATGCGCAGCGACTTCACGCTCGCCGCGACGCTGTCCATCATGTGGCGCGCCTTGTCGTTCGCCTCTTTCTGCGTCTCGCCACCGAACTCGACGAAAAGCCAGCCGCGGCCTTCCGGCAACATCGAGATGCCGATCGGATTGAGGTTCTTCGCCACCTCGGCCTCGATCAGGAGGTCGTCGACGCCTTCCAGTCCGACGGGCCCGAACTGGAGGATGCGCGGCACGTCGTCCGCGGCGTGGTAGACGGTGTCGTAGCCGATGAGGACCAGCGTGCGGGCGGGGGGGGAGTGGACGAGGCGGCACTTCGCCTCCAGGACCATGACGCACGTGCTCTCCGTGCCGACCAGCGCGCGGGCCACGTGGAAGCCGTTCTCCGGCAGGAGCTCGTCGAGGTTGTAGCCGGAGACGCGGCGGGGGATGTTGGGGTAGCGCTGCCTGATGAGGACCGCGTATTGATCCCTTATCCGTCGTAATCCGTCGTAGATCTGCCCCCGCCGCCCCCCCTCCCGGATGATGCGCTCCGCCTCGTCGTCGCTCGTCCGGCCGACGCGCATGCGCACGCCGTCGTAGGTCAGCACCTCCAGCTCGTCGACGTTGTCCACCGTCTTGCCCGCCATCAGCGCGTGGACGCCGCAGGAGTTGTTGCCGATCATGCCGCCGATCGTGCAGTGGGAGTGGGTGGCGGGGTCGGGGCCGAAGGTGAGGCTGTGCCGCTCGGCCTCGTTGCGCAGGTCGTCGAGGATGATCCCCGGCTCGACGCGGGCGAACTTTGCCGCGGGGTCGAGCTCCGCGATGCGGTGCATGTACTTCGAGCAGTCGATGACCACCGCCACGTTGCAGCACTGCCCGGCCAGCGAGGTGCCCGCGCCGCGGCCGAGGATCGGCGCGCCGTGCTCTCTTGCCAGCGCTACGGTCGCAACGATGTCGTCGGCGTCTTTCGGGATTACGACGCCGATCGGCACCTGCCGGTAGTTCGAGGCATCCGTGGCGTAGAGGGCCCGCGAGGCGTTGTCGAAGCGCACCTCGCCCTTGATGTTGCGCCGCAGCTTCTCCGCCAGCGCCGCCGCCTCGACGTTCAGGTGCTGGACGCGGTCCTCGTGCTCGATCCGCTCCGGCACGGGGCCGGGGGGATGCAGGTCGAGGGGAGGGAACCGGCGGACTTCATCTCTCATGCAGGGCCACGCTGCGCGAGCCGTGCCCGCCCTGTCAACCGGCCAGGTTACGGCATTCTCACCGTCACCGGCTTACGCGACATCGAGTACGACTCCGCCCCCAGGTACGTCACCGCGACGGTGTTCTCGCCGCGCAGCGCGGAGAGGGGGACGGCAGCGATGAGGTGATGCTCGTCCAGCGG
>DATEOX010000523.1:0-2022 GCA_035273585.1 Thermoanaerobaculia bacterium | reverse complement strand
CAGATCGACGCGGAGGTCCGGCCGGAAGTGGCTGAGCAGGTCCATCGAGATCACGCCGCCGAGGCTGTGGGCGACGACGACGAACGGCTCGTTCGGCGCGGCGGCGCGGGCGTCCTCGAACGACTTCAGGATCAGCTTCGGGATGTCGCCCGGCGCGTTCGCGTCGCCGCGCGAATTGAGGTAGATGAATACGTCGCCGAAGAAGCGGCCCAAGGTCGCGTTGAGCGAGTCGCGCGTCGCGGCGAGGAGCTTCGTCGATGCGAAGTCGCCCGCCTTGTCGACCGCCTTCCCGGCCATGTTCTTAACGGCCTGCTTGAGCTTCACTCCGGCGAGCTTGATCTTGTTGAACACCATGCCGAAGCCGCCGAGGGCCTGATCGTCCGCAGGCGGCTGGACGCGCGCCGCGAGCTCGTTGAGCAGCTGCTCGTCGGTCTGCACGTTGGCGAGCCAGGGCGGATTCGGATTCGCGTCGGCGAAGATCGACGCCTGCACGACGAACGAGGCGATCGCCTTTTCGTCCCCCGCCGCGGCGTTCGTGAGCGCAATGTGGTTGATGGCGTCGACGGCGAGCGACAGGCGCTTCTGCGCCAGCGCAGTCAGAGGCTGATCGGTCGGCAGATCGGGGAACGCGTCGCGGATGTGACCGAGGATCGGCTGCAGATCGACGTCGGCGCTGCCGCCGAGGGCCTGCATCTGCGCGCGCGGGAGCGACGCCATCTCCCAAGCGAAGGTCGAGCCGAGGTCGCCCCAGTACGGGAAGTCCGCCGCGTGCACCGGCAGCGGCTTGCCGTCGATCGTAGCGTCGGCGAGGTGCTTCCGCAGAAACGTGTCGGTGACCAGCTTCCCGGCTTCGTAGCCGGGCCCCTTACGTGTGTTGACGCCGTGTACGAAGACGACAGGCACCTGGGCCTCCTTGGGTGTGGATGGAAGTCCGCATTGTATCCGGCAATGAGCAGGTCGCGAAGCGAGAGGGCCTGCTTCAGCATCACATTAGTCAACTGGAGAATGGCGCGGGTACGCAACGGATGCTAAAGCCGACCGCTGCGATCGGCTGCAAACCCACTGATCCTCGCGCCTTTCAACACGGCGGACCTGCGCTCGCTGCTGGAGCCAACTTAAGCTCTCATCTCCGGCACTTGGCGGCTTCTTGTTCCGTGCGCTGAGTTTGTGCGTATGGCGTCCGCGCTCACCCGGCGAGCGCGGCGTTGCGCCGTCGACGCGCGCGCCCTCAGTGTCGTAGTGCCACACGTCCGGCGCACACACGGGCCTGCCCTACTGCAGCGTGGCACCCCGGAAACACATGTGCATGCCGGGCATGCCGCGCCGCCGCGCGCTGCTGTGGAAGGCCCAGGGGTCGCGGGCTCGAAACCTGTTTGGGCCATCAAGCCAACGGAAACTTCTGCAAGAGTTCGACTTGCTCCGAATGTCGGAACGTCTGTGACACCGCCGGATTTAAATGAGTCTGTCGGCCACCCGTGGAATCCATGCGGCATCAATATCGGGCGAACGGGAACGAATGCACGTTCTTCGGTCGATCATCCTGCCTTCCGCGATGTGTCGAAACTTTTTCACCGTGCGGACCAACTCTCCGACACTTTCAGCGGATCACGAGAGGCCGATTGCAACACTTCCTTTCGGCGGTCAATGGAGACCGTTCGCAACCGAAAGGAAGTCATGCAACACGTCACCGGCAGTAACCAAAGAACGCTTCGGAAAGCAACACGCGCCCTAATCGCCGTTTTCGCACTCACGCTCTTAACGATATCGCTCACGAGCTGTGGCGACGCCGATCCCGGTCGATCCGGCAGTTCCACCGTCGCAGCCGTCTCCGTCAGCGGAACGCAACCGAGGGTGATGCAAGCTCCGCCCGTCGGAGAACGCCTCGCATCGCAGCCGCAAGAGTTACCCATCCGCGCCGTCGTCTTCGCCGACCAGACGATGTCAATACAGCAGGCCGCCGTCGCTCGGGTGACCGCCGAGAGCCTGACGCCGCTCCTTCGCCGACTTGCGACATCAGGCGGC
>DATEOX010000522.1:0-6070 GCA_035273585.1 Thermoanaerobaculia bacterium | reverse complement strand
CCGCAGCTCGCGACCCCACACGGTCGAGGTGACGGAACAAGCAACACGTGATCGCATTCTGGCCCTGCGGCGGGAGTGGTGGACGGTTCGGCAGATCGCCTTGGCGGTGAGCGTGAGTGCGTCGACCGTAGCTCGCGTCTGCCGGGCGGCGGGACTGAGCCGATTGCGACATCTGGAGGCGCCGAAGGCGCCGGTGCGATACGAGCGCGAGCGGTCGGGAGAGCTGCTGCACGTGGATATCAAGAGGTTGGGACGCTTCGATCGGGTAGGACACCGGATCACTCGCAAGCGCTCGTACGGATCGAAGAAGCACGGCTTCGAGTACGTCTACGTGGCAACCGATGACTTCACCCGCCTCTGCTATGTGGACATCCTGGCGGACGAGCGTAGCGAGACCGCCAGCACCTTCCTGAAGAACGCGGTGAACTGGTTCGCCCAGCAGAACGTGACGGTCGAACGGGTGATGACCGACAACGGCTCCGCCTTCATCGCCCGCGAGTTTGCGAAGACGTGCGCGGGGCTGAACGTGCGCCACAAACGAACGCGCCCGTACACACCGCGCACGAACGGCAAAGCCGAGCGCTTCATCCAGACCCTGCTCCGCGAGTGGGCGTACCGCTTCGCCTACGACAGCTCCGACGAACGCAAACGGTGGCTGCCGCCCTACCTCCACTTCTACAACCATCACCGCGCTCACTCTGCTCTTGCGTACAATCCACCAGTCAGTCGCCTGGATGAGAACAACGTCCTGAGACGCAACAGTTAGTTGTTGGTTATTTGTGCCTTTTGGTGTCTACCAACAACTAATAACCAACAACCAACAACTAGTCGATCCCCCCGTTCCACGACGGCGGATCGCTGGCCGGGAACGACTCGGCGATGGCTTGGTCGATGCGCTCGTCGTCGTCCAGCGGGAAGTCGGGGGTGGGCTTGGCGAGCGGGTCGATGCGGCCTCCGCGCTCCTCCTGCCAGTCCTTGCGGGGGGGCTCGGCGGCGGCGCGTTTGGCGATGGTCAGCTTCGGCTCCGTCGGCGGCGGCACGATGGCGCGCGGCGCGCCGGTGCCGGACGGCTCGCCGGCGATCATCAGGATGGCCGTCAGCTTGCCGGCCAGCCCCGGCTTTGCCGCGGCCCTGGCCAGGAATGCGGCCGCCGGCTCGTCGTGCACTTCCGCCTGCCACTTGCGAGAGAAGGCCAGCAGTTGCGAGTGCGTCCGGATGCCGGTCGCGGCGACGAACGGCTCGAAGTCGACGGTCAGCTCCGTGCGCAGGCAGGCCTCGCCGATCCACATCCGCACCTGCCGGTACGAAAACCCGGTGCGGATGGCCAGCTCCAGCGGCTCGCAGATGGCCAGGTTCTCGACGTTGTCGCACCCCTCGCGCTCCATCCGCGCCGCGTGCAGGTCGCTCATCCCGGAGACGAGGCGGAGCGACGTCGAGCCGTACGACTCCCCCTCCACCTTCTCCCCGATCGCCTTCAGCGCCGTCTGCTTGATGGCCCGCAGCGCCCAGTCGGGGAAGTAGCCGAAGGCGAAGCCGATGATGGGCAGCAGGACGAGCACCCGCTCGTGCATCGCTCCCGCCTCCGGCGCGAGGATGAAGATGAAGGAGGCGACGAGCGTCATCACGCTCGCGGAGATGATGCGCACCGTGGCGGCGATGAAGGTGTTGGGCGTGAGGTCGACGGTGAAGTAGGCGCGCGTCAGTTGGGTCAGCGAATACAGGTAGGCGCCGAGGAAGCCGAAGCTGATGCCGGTCAGGCTGTGGATGACGTAGTGGTAGTGCGTCCCGTTCTCGATCTCCTCCACGAACGGGCCGAGGACGAGCAGGTTCGCCCCTTTCAGAAAGTCGACCCCTTCGCCCCACTGCGCCGGCTTCATGATCAGCAGCACGATGCCGCCCAGCGCGACGACGGTCATCATGGCCACGACGCTCGGCAGGTAGCTCCGCGCGGCGAACTGCCGCTCGAGATACTCGTGGATCTTCTGTTCGTGCTGCTGCCAGAGCTCGGGCCCGAGGTCCTGGTAGAGGCGCCGCTCTTTTTCCTCTTTCATGATGGCCAGGTACGACCAGGCCAGGAACGGCTCGATGGCGATGGCCAGCAGGAGGAGGAAGACGTTGTACTGGAAGAAGAGGGTGTCGAACCAGAACGGCACGTTCAGCAGCCGGTTCACTCCCGCGGCCAGCATCAACCCGACGGTGACGGCCACGAAGGCGAAAACGGCCACGCCGCTGACCCACCACGCAACACGAGAGGCCCGATTGTCCATGATGTCGTTCAGTATAGGCGTCGAAATGGGAAGGTGACGAGCGGAACAGTGGCGTCCTCATGTTACCTTCCCGCGCCGTGACGCTCGCCCAACGGTTCGACCGCGCCATCACCCTCGCGGCGGTCTTTCTCCTGATCATGACCATGGCCGTCGTCCTCTACTGGGTGAAGAAACGGCCCGATGCGCATGCGCGCGCGAACGTGGTCGTCGGCAAGCGCGTGGTCATCGACGAGACCGGCGGCGCGGCGCATGTCGAGTACATCCTGACGGTGGAGGCGGCCCCCGGCAGACGCTCGGAGGCGGTCGTGCCCGCCGACGTCTACCAGCGCGCGGCGCTCGGCTCGCGCGTGGAACGGCGCCAGGGAACGTGGATCGTGATGCCCCGCTGATGCCGTCTGCTACGCTTCCCTCGCAGATGCCAGACCGTCCTTCCGAGCTCATCGCCCGATTCGGCCTCCTCCCCCACCCGGAGGGCGGCTGGTATCACCAGGCGTTCCGCTCCCCTCACGACGTCGCGCCGGAGGACGGCCGCGGCACGCGCAAAGCATTGACGGCCATCTACTTCCTGCTCCGGCGGGGCGAGTGCAGCCGCTGGCATCGGGTCCGCTCGGACGAGATCTGGACCCATCTGGAGGGCGATCCGCTCCACCTCTACCTCTCCTCCGATCTATCCTCCGTAGACACCCGCTCCCTCGGCGGCACCGGGTCCGGAGGGACTCCACTGCATGTAGTGCCGGCGGGCATCTGGCAGGCCGCGGAGCCCGCCGGCGACTACGCGCTCGTGGCCTGCTTCGTCGGGCCGGGCTTCGAATTCGAGGACTTCACGCTCATCCCAGACGACCCTCACGCCGCCGCGCAACTGCGCCAGCGCGGAGGCGATTGGACGAGGCTCGCGTGACGGAGAGCAAGGTCCGCCGCTACACGCTCAAGCAGCCGGCCAAGCCGCAGAAGCAGTACCGCGTCCCGTATGCCAAGGAGCTGAACGACGAGCAGCTCGAGGTCGTGCATGCCGGCGAAGGGCCGCTGCTGGTCATCGCCGGCGCGGGCAGCGGGAAGACCCGCACCCTCACCTACCGCGTCTCGCGGCTCATCGAGGACGGCGTCGACCCGTCCGACATCCTCCTCCTCACCTTCACCAACAAGGCGGCGCGGGAGATGCTCAGCCGGGTCGAGCAGCTCGTTACCATCGACACCCGGCGCATCTGGGGCGGCACCTTCCATTCCGTCGGCAACCGCCTCCTCCGCCGCTATGCCGACGCCATCGGCTACCGCTCGAGCTTCTCCATCCTCGACGACGAGGACGCGAAGGAGATGATGGAGTCGTCCGTCTCCTCCCTCGGCATCAAGACGCTGGAGAAGCGCTTCCCGAAAGGCGACGTGCTGCTCGACATCTACTCGTATGTGATCAATACCCGCACCCCGCTGGAGATCCACCTGGAGCAGAACTACCCGCACTTCGCCATCTACCGGGACGAGATCGTCTCCGTCTTCCGGCGCTACAAGGACCGGAAGCGCGAGGCGAACACGATGGACTTCGACGACCTCCTCCTCAACTGGAAGCTGCTCCTGGACGAGCGGCCGGAGATCGCCGAGCCGCTCAAGCGCAAGTACCGCTACATCCTGGTCGATGAGTACCAGGATACGAACAAGCTCCAGGCCGACGTCGTCGATGCCATGGCCTCGGTGCGGCGCAATGTCATGGTCGTGGGCGACGACGCGCAGTCGATCTACTCCTTCCGCGGCGCGTCGTTCGAGAACATCCTCACCTTCCCGCTTCGCTTCCCCGAGACGAAGATCTTCAAGCTGGAGACGAACTACCGCTCGACCCGGCAGATCCTCGACCTGGCCAACGCCTCGATCGCTCACAACCGCTTCCAGTTCCGGAAGGAGCTGCGCGCGGTGCGCGGCGACGGTCCCGAGCCGGCGGTGGTCGGCGTCGACGACGTCTTCGAGCAGGCGGCGTTCGTCGCCCAGCGGATCCTGGAGCTGCGCGACGAGGGGGAGAGCCTCTCCGAGATCGCGGTGCTCTACCGCTCGCACTACCAGTCGCTGGAGCTGCAGATGGAGCTTTCCCGGAGGCTCATCCCGTACGAGATCCGCTCGGGCGTCCGCTTCTTCGAGCAGGCGCACATCAAGGACGTCCTGGCCTACCTGAAGATCGTGACGAATCCGCGCGACGAGCTGTCGTGGAAGCGGATGCTCAAGCTCTATCCGAAGGTCGGCGAGAAAACGGCGGCCGAGGTCTGGGGGCGGATCGGCGGCGCGCCCGATCCGCTGGAGAAGTTCCTGCGCGGGGTGGAATCGAGCGGCCGCGGCGTGACCGGCAGCCTGGCAAGTGCGAGATCGGTCTTGCAACTGATCGCCGGCGAGTCGATGCGCCGGAACCCGTCGGAGTCGATCCGCCTCGTCGTGGAGCGCGGCTACGCCGACTACGCCCGGTCGAAATTCCCGAACGCGCAGGCGCGGCTGGACGACCTCGAGCAGCTCTCCCAGTACGCGTTGCGCTACGAAGACGTGGTGCAGTTCCTGGAGGAAGTTGCGCTGGCCAATCCGCTGGCCGGCGAAGACACGGCGGTGGTCGGCCCGGAGGACGAGAAGGTCGTCCTGACCTCGGTGCACCAGGCGAAGGGGCTGGAGTGGCGCATCGCCTTCGTGATCTGGCTGGCGGACGGACGCTTCCCGTCGCAGCGCGCGCTGCGCGTGCCGGGCGGCATCATCCGCGTGGAGCCGAACCGCGTCCACGAGGCGCTGCCGCTCCTGGAGGGAGCGACGGACGACGCCCCGATCGTCGATGAAGCCGGCACGCGCGAGCTGGTGATCCCCGGCGAGGAGGAAGAGCGCCGCCTCTTCTACGTCGCCGTCACCCGCGCCCGCCAGGAGCTCTACCTCGTCTTCCCCGTCATGGCTCGCGATCGCGGCGGCCTGGACATCCTGATGGAGCCCTCCCGCTTCGTGCGCGAGCTGCCGGGGGGAACGTATGAGAAGTGGGTGATCGACTCGTAGTTGTTGGTTGTTGGTTATTGGTTGTTAGTAGAACGAGCCGACGAACAACCTACTAACAACCAACAACTAACAACCAACAACCATCTATCATCTGCCACATGCCATCTCGCACCTGGTACCTCTTCATCTACCAGATCCCGCCGAAGCCGCTGTATCTGCGGGCGAAGATCCGGCAGCGGCTGATGAGGGCGGGGGCCGTGCCGCTGAAAAAGTCGGCGTATGCGGTGCCGGCCGAGGAGCGGCTGCTGGAGCCGTTGCGGGCGATCGCGCGGGAGACGGAGGAGGGGGGTGGGGAGGCGTACATCTGCGAGGCGCGCTTCGTCGACGACACCACCGAGCAGGAGCTCCTGGGGCGGTTCGGGGAGGAGCGGCGGCGGGACTACGAGGCGCTGATGAAAGACGTCCGGCGGGCGCGGTCGGGCGCCGAGGCGGCGCGGCGGCTCCGGGCGCGGTACGACGAGCTGCGCGGGATCGACTTCTTCGGCACGCCGCATTCGAAGGAAGTGGCGGCGGCCATCGAGGACCTGGAGACGCATGCGGGCGTCGAGCAGCTCAGCGGCGGGACGATGCGCCCGCGGCTGCGGGGGGCGGTGTGGATCACGCGGGAGGACATCGGCATCGACCGGATGGCCAGCGCCTGGCTCATCCGCCGCTACATCGATCCCAACGCCCGTTTCCGCTTCGTCGAGCCCGGGACCGTGCCGAAGATCTCGGAGATGTCGTTCGACATGCCCGGCGCGATCTTCACGCACGAGAAGGACAAGTGCACCTTCCAGGTGATCGCCGCCCGGGTGAAGATC
>DATEOX010000521.1:0-12039 GCA_035273585.1 Thermoanaerobaculia bacterium | reverse complement strand
AGCGGCTGCGGAGACGCCGAAGCGCTCCTCGAGGGCCTTGACGAGGTTCGAAAGATCGAGAACCGACATCGACTCAATCTGCTTCACGAAATCTTCGGTAGAAACGGCCATTTCATCCTCCAAACGGTTTTTATCTGTCTCAATCTCAGGCGGGCGGCAAAGCCCGCGCGTTTCGTATCGTTACTGTGCGGCTGCCTCGGCGGCCGGCGCCTCGCCCCCGCCCTTCTGCTTGGCGATCTGATCGAGCACCACCGCGAAGTTGCGGAGCGTGCCGTTCAGGACCGTGGCCAGGCCGCGGATCGGGTGCTGCATCAGGTACAGCAGCTTCGCGATCAGCTCTTCCCGGCTGGGCAGCGTGGCGATCATGTTGATCTCGGTCGCGGGAACGATCTGCCCGTTGAGCATCGCCCCCTTGAACGTGACCGACGGGACATCCTTGGCGAACTTGGTCAGCGCCTTGGCCAGCGCCACGGCGTCGTCAGAGTTGTACGCCACCGCCGTCGGACCGCTGAAGTGCTCGCGCAGCTCGACGAGCGGCGAGTCCTTCAGGGCGATGAGGGCCAGCGTGTTCTTGACCACCACGTACTGCGACTTCGTCCCCCGGACCTGCTTGCGCAGCTCGGTGACCTGCGGGACCGTGATGCCCTTGAAACCGATCACGAAGGCGTTGGTCGCCTGGCCGATCTCGCTGTTGAGCTCGGAGATTGCCTGCGCTTTTTCGTCGCGATTCATGCTCCCTCCTTACTCGGCCTTCGCCTCGGCCACGGCCGTGTCGAGGGAGATCGACGGGCTCATGGTCGAGGAGATGTAGATGGTGCGGACGTACTTGCCCTTCGCCGCGGGCGGCTTCGCCTTGCGGACGGCGTTGATGATCGCCGTGGCGTTGTCGCGGAGCTGGTCCGCGCTGAACGAGATCTTCCCGACCGGGACGTGGATGATCGACGTCTTGTCGACGCGGAACTCCACCTTGCCGGCCTTGATCTCCTGGATCGCCCTGGCGACGTCGAATGTGACGGTGCCGGTCTTCGGGTTCGGCATCAGGCCGCGGGGGCCGAGGACCTTACCCAACTTGCCGACCGAGCGCATCATGTCCGGCGTGGCGATGACAGCATCGAAATCGGTCCAGCCACCCTGGATCTTCTCGACCATGTCGTCTCCGCCCACGAGGTCGGCGCCGGCATCCTGCGCCTCCTTCTGCTTCTCGCCCTGGGCGATCACCAGCACGCGTTTGGACTGTCCGGTGCCGTGCGGGAGCACGGTCGTGCCGCGGACCATCTGATCGGCGTGCTTCGGATCGACGCCGAGGAGCATCGAGAGCTCGACCGTCTCGTTGAACTTGGCGAACGCGATCTGCTTGAGCAGACCGAACGCCTCGTCCAACTGGTACGGCCGCTCCTCGACCTTCTCGGCCGCCGCGCGATACTTCTTGCCGTGTTTGGCCATTTCACCTCCGTAGTTTTAGCGGCGAGCCGCAGCGGGCCCGCCTCCTACTTGTTTGCAGCGGCTACGCGCCGCTGCGCCTCTTTACCGAATTGAGAATTGAGAAAGGCAGTCGGCCGAGCGCAGCCATTCTCAATTCTCAATTTTCAATTCTCAATTCGAGCCGGCGTCAGCCGGCAACCTCGATCCCCATCGACCTTGCCGTCCCCTCGACGGTCTTGATGGCCGCCTCGAGGCTGGCCGCGTTGAGGTCGGGGAGCTTCGTCTTGGCGATGTCCTCGACCTGCTGGCGGGTGACCTTGCCGATCTTGTTCTTGTTCGGCACGCCGGAGCCCTTCTGGATGCCGGCGGCGCGGAGAAGGAGGATCGACGCGGGGGGCGTCTTGGTGATGAACGTGAACGAGCGGTCGGAGAAGACCGTGATCACGACCGGAATGATCAGGCCCTGCTGACCCTGCGTCCGGGCGTTGAAGGTCTTGCAGAACTCCATGATGTTCACGCCGTGCTGGCCGAGGGCCGGGCCGACGGGAGGGGCCGGCGTCGCGGCGCCCGCGGGGATCTGCAGCTTGATGTATCCAGTGACTTTCTTAGCCATCGTGAGTCCCTTTGCTTATCTCTTCTGCGCGGCGGCGCCACCGCCACCGCCCTGTTCTTCACTCGGATCGAAACGTGTCACCTGCAGGAAGTCGAGCTCGACGGGCGTCGAGCGGCCGAAGATCGTGACCATGACCTTCAGCGTGTTCCGGTCGAGGTTCACTTCCTCGACCACGCCGGTGAAGTTCGTGAACGGGCCGTCGATGATCCGGACGTGCTCTCCGTGCTCGTACACGTGCTTCGGCTTCGGCTTCTCCTTGGTCGTGACGACCTGGGTGAGGATCTGGTCGACCTCTTCCTGCGTGAGCGGCGTCGGCTTCTTGCCCGTGCCGACGAAGCCGGTGACTTTGGGGGTGTTCTTCACCAGGTGCCAGGCGTCGTCGGACATGTCCATCTCGACGAGGATGTAGCCGGGGAAGAACTTGCGCTGCACCTCGCGCTTCTTGCCGCCCTTCATCTCCACGAGAGTCTCGGTGGGGATCTTCACCTCGCCGAACTTCCCGCGCATGCCGAGGGCGTCGATGCGCTGTTGCAGATTCTCCTTCACCCGCTCCTCGAATCCGGAGTAGGTGTGGACGATGTACCACTGCTTGGAGCCGACTTCGACCATGTTTATGCGCTCGCTCCGAACTTGGTGAAGAGGAAATCGATGGCCTTGTAGAAGACTACGTCGCAGCCCCAGAGGTAGAGGGCGAAGACGATGGTGGCCACGAGGACGACGACGGTCGTGCCGACCACCTCGTTGCGGTTCGGCCAGGTGACCTTCTTCATCTCCGACGTGGTGTCGCGCCAGAAGTCCCTGGTCGTGGTCGCCCACTCCTTCGGCTTGGCGATCAGTGCGTTGCTGCCCGACTCTTCCATGCGTTTTCCTCAGAACAGGGATCAGAGACCAACGGCCGGGCGTTGTCCCGGCCACTGGTCCCTGACCACTGGCGACTGTCTGTGATTGGCAGGCCAAGAGGGACTCGAACCCCCAACCTGCGGTTTTGGAGACCGCTGCTCTGCCAATTGAGCTATTGGCCTGTAACGGATTCCCGATGCCGCAAACTGCCGAGAAAGCGCAGGTTGCGGCCGTTATTCCCGTGGTTTACTTGGACTCGCGGTGCGCCGTGTGCTTGCGCTCGTGACGGCAGAACTTCTTCAGTTCCAGCTTTTCCGTCATCGTCTTCTTGTTCTTGGTCGTCGTGTAGTTCCGACGTTTGCACTCGGTGCACTGGAGCGTGATGATCTCTCTTCCCTGCCGCGCCATGACTTTGACCTCGAATCTTTGATGGAGCCCTCGACGAGATTTGAACTCGTGACCCCGTCCTTACCAAGGACGTGCTCTACCCCTGAGCTACGAGGGCTTGTTTACTCACTGCGTTCGTGAATTGAGAATTGAGAATGAAGAATTGAGAATGGACGTGGGCGCTTCGCGCCGCCGTTTTTCTCAATTCTCAATTCTCAATCCTCATTTCGGTACCTGGAGCGGGAGACGGGATTCGAACCCGCGACCAACAGCTTGGAAGGCTGTGACTCTACCCCTGAGTTACTCCCGCGTTTTTCGACTCACAGGTGGTGGAGAGTGGAGGATTCGAACCTCCGTAGGGCGTGGCCCGGCAGATTTACAGTCTGCTGCTTTTGACCGCTCAGCCAACTCTCCGATTGCCGCCCAACCGACATGCCGACCGCTCGCCTGCCTCTGGAGCTGGCGACGGGACTCGAACCCGCGACCTGCTGATTACAAATCAGCTGCTCTACCAACTGAGCTATGCCAGCACCGACTTCCTGATTTCAAAGACACAACCAGCCTGCGGGCAACTTCAATGGTTAGAAGACGCGGCGAGGCCGAGGAACTGCGGGTTATAGCAGGAAGCCAAACGGTACGCAAGAGGAGAGTTATTCCGTTCCGAGGTGTGGTTTGATGGGCCCGATGCGCCTCCTGGCCGTGCTCGCCGCAGCCCTCGCGCTCGACCTCATTTTCCCCCTCCCGCCGACCGTCCCGAACGTCGATTCGGCGCTCTATCAGACCCTCGCCCGAAACCTCGCCGCCGGCCGGGGATTCGTCGCGCCGGACCGTATCGCGCTGTCCGTACCGGACGCGACCGTACGGCCGATTGTGCCCAGCGCCATCCGCACGCCCGGCTATCCGCTGTTCCTGGCGCTCGTCCCTGCTCCCGTCCTCGTGCAACGGGCGCTGCACGTGTTGTTGGCCGGCGCTGTCTACCTCCTCGTCGCCGCCGTCACCCGCCGCCCGCGGCTGGCCATGATCAGCGGGCTCATCCTTGCCCTGCACCTGCCGTCGATCGCCATCGCCCGGGAGGTGATGACGGAGACGCTGTTCGCGGTGGTCGTTTTCGGCGTTTTTGCCGCTCTCGCGCTGAAGAAGGAGTGGGCCGGCGTCCTCCTGGTGTCCATCGCCCCCTTGATCCGCCCGATTGCCGTCTTCCTGCCGCTGACCATCGCGGTGTGGAAACGCAAGTGGCTGCCTGCCCTCGCCTTCCTCCTCATCGGCTACCTCCCGTCCGCCCTCTGGATCGCCCGCAACGTGCTGGTAGCCGGCGCGCCGGTGCTCGACTGCATCACCGGCGAGAACGCCCTCTTCTTCCGCGGGGCGGCGGTGCGGGTGGCCGCAACCAAAGGGCCGTTCTTCGGCCTGACCGCACTGCAGCGGCAGACCGGCTTCTATCGCGAGCTCGTCCGCAGCAGGCCGGCGCTCCTGGCCGAGGCGCTCGAAGGGACGACGGCAAAGACGCATGCGCAGCGATCCGTGGTCTACGGACGCGCCGGAGGCAGGATCCTCCGCCAGCACCCCATCGTCTTCGCCGAGCTGATGGTCAGCGGCTTCGTCCGCCTCTGGTTCGACGCGCCTTGGGAAACGGCCCAGGCCGCCGGATTCGACTACCGCGACGCGCGCATCCTCCTGCTCCCGCTGGCCGTCGTCGCGTTCGTCTTCGGCATCGTCGGCTTCTTCGCCCTTCGCGAGATCGACAAGCGCTTCGCCGGCCTGACGCTGCTCTTCGTCGTCTACTTCACCATCCTCTCCAGCGGACCGGACGCCGAGCCGCGCTTTACGACGCCGTATGCGCCGATGCTCGCCATCCTCATCGCGGCCGGAATCGAGCGCGTTTACGGCATCAGGTCGGACCAGAACTCGATCCGGCGCGGCTCGGAAGGGGACCAGTCGGGGCGCGGCGCCGAGAGCTCCTCGTAGAAGAACCAGCCGAGGTCGGTGGCAGCCAGCGAGACATCCGTCTGCACCACCGACAGCACCGGATTGCCGGCCGCGGCCGGCCGCGACGGCAGGAAGGCGTGGCCGTAGAGCGGGATGAGGATCGGGGCGAGCGCCACCTGCCGATGCGCCTCCTCGACCGCATCATCGGGATCCTCCGGCCGCTCGCCCCACGCGGCCGACCAGAAGCCGTTCTCTTCGACGTCGAACGCCACCCCCTCGGCCGGCAGATCGAGCCACTCCAGGAGGTGCTGATTGCGCGCGCGCCAGTCGGGCAGGTCGTCGCCCAACGGGAGGAAGCTCGCCAGCAACTCGCGCAGGTCGGGCGGGAAGCGGAACCCGAAGTCGTTCTCGATGGCCGCCAGCTCTTCCTCGGAGAGCCCGGACGCCGTCTCGATGCCGCGGTTGTTCAGCGCGCGGCGGAGGAGGTCGAGGTACACCGGGTCCATCATCGTCCGTTCTGCCTCGCCACTTCGTAACACAGGATGGCCGCCGCCGTCGCGACATTGAACGACTCGACGTGGCCGGACATCGGGATGGTCACCACGCGGTCGCTGTGCTCGAGCACGTTGCGCCGCACGCCTTTGCCCTCGTTGCCGAGGACGAGCGCGACCTTGCCGCGGAAATCGATCGCATCCGGACGGTCGCCGCCGCCCGCCGCGGCGTAGACCCAGAACTCGCGCTCCTTGAGCGACTCGATGGCCCGCGCGAGGTTCGTCACCTGCGCCACCGGCACCCACTCCGAGGCACCGGCGGACGCCTTCACGGCCGCGGGGGTGAGGCCGACACTCTCGTGCTGCGGAATCACGACGAGCTGCACGCCAAAGCCCTCGGCGACGCGGAGGATCGCGCCGAAGTTCTGCGGATCGGTGATGCCGTCCAGGATGAGGACGAAGGTGGCCGTGTCGATGGCGTCGTCGAAATCGGCATAGCCGCTCTCGGCGAGATCGGCGATCACGCCGTTGTGCACGCCGCGTCCCGCCAGACGGTCAATCTGCTCGGCCGGCAGGTTGCGCAGATGGACGCCGGCCTTCTTCGCCTCGCTGATGACGCGCTGCGCCTTTCCGCCCTGCTCGCGCGCCACGGCGACGTAATGGATCCGCTCCGGATGCGAGCGGATCGCCTCGAGGACGGGGTTGAGGCCGTAGATGATCATGATGCGAGCCGCCGCGGCAGCCCCGGCCCCTCGTAAACGAAGCTCGTATATACCTGCACCAGATCCGCTCCTGCTGCAAGTTTCGCGCGGACGTCGTCCCGCGTGAAGATGCCGCCGACGCCGATCAGCGGGAACTTCGGGCCCACACGCTCGCGCACCTTCGCCAGAACGGCAGTCGATCGGGCGAACAGAGGCACCCCGGAGAGGCCGCCCGCCTCGCTGATGCCCGGCGGCTTCTCGACCGTCGTGTTCGTGCAGATCATGCCGTCGGCGAGGCGTGCGCAGACGTCGCAGATCTCAGCGAGCAGCGAGTCATCGATATCCGGCGCGATCTTCACCAGCAGCGGCTTGTCGCTCTTCACCGCACGGACGATCGGCTCCAGATGCTCCGGCCGCTGCAGCTCCCGCAGCGACGGCGTGTTCGGCGAGGAGAGGTTGACCACGACCGCGTCGGCGACCGGCGTCAGCCTCGCGGCGCAGGCGGCGTACGCCTCGACGGCGCCCTCCAGCGGCACGTCGCAGTTCTTGCCGATGTTGACGAAGAGCGGCACGGTGCGCGGCCACTCGCGCAGCCGCGCGGCGACCGCCTCCGCGCCGTCATTGTTGAAGCCCATCCGGTTCACGAGCGCCTTCGCCTCCTTGTAACGGAAGAGGCGCGGGCGCGGATTGCCGGGCTGCGGATGCAGCGTCACGGTCCCGACCTCGACGAAGCCGAAGCCGAGCGCGGCGAGCATCGGCATCATCCGCGCGTTCTTGTCGAAGCCGGCGGCGATGCCCACCGGCGAGCGGAAGCGCATCCCGAGGAGCTCGCGCGCCGCGGCAGGCGGAGGCGCGCAGAAGCGCTCGACGGCGCGCAGCAGCAGCGGGATCGACTGCCCGCGCTCCATCCACCGCGCGGCGAATTCGTGCGCCTCCTCGGCGTCGAGGCGAAAGAGCAGCTCGCGGATCAGGCGATACATGCTTCGGCCCGCCGCAGCGGCGAGAGCACGGCCGGATCGAGCTCGCTCGCGTGCCGAAGGAGCGGAATGGCCCGGACGAGCTCCGGCCCGTGATCGAGTCCGGTCAGCGCCAGGCGCAGCGGCATGAAGAGCGCCTTCCCCTTCAGCCCGGTCGCGATCTTCAGCCGCTCGTTCATCGCCTTCACGCCCTCGGCATCCGTCGGCGTGCCGTTCGTCCGCAGCTCGTGCAGCAGCGCGATGGCGAACGGGCGGTCGATCGACGGCCCCTCACCCGGCCTCTGGCCACCCTCCTCCCGCGCCGCGGGGAGAGGGGCTGGGGGTGAGGGGCGAGGCGGCGTGTAGTCGGTCACGAACCGAAGCTGCTCGCGGAACTCCGTCAGCCGATGCACGCTCGTTTTCACCACGTCGATCCCTTCCTCGAGCCACGGCGCATCGAAGAAGCGGGCCACGAGCGGGCGCAGCTCGGCGGCGCTCATGGCGTGGATGTACTGACCGTTGAGCCAGTCGAGCTTCTGCGGATCGAACACCGCCGGCGCGGGATTCACGCGGTCGAGCGAGAAGTGCCCGATGGCGTATTCGCGGTCGAAGACCTCCCGCCCGTCCGGCGTCGACCAGCCGAGGAGCGCGAGGTAGTTGACCATCGCATCGGGGAGGTAGCCCTGCTCCGCGTACTGCGACACCGACGTCGCGCCGTGCCGCTTGGAAAGCTTGCTGCGGTCCTGCCCGAGGATGAGCGAGACGTGCGCGAATTGCGGCACGTCCCAGCCGAGGGCGCGGTAGATGAGCACCTGGCGATGGGTGTTCGTCAGATGCTCCTCGGCGCGGATGACGTGGGTGATCTCCATGTCGTGATCATCGACGACCACCGAGAAGTTGTAGGTCGGCAGACCGTCGCTGCGGACGAGGATGAAGTCGCCGAGCGATTCCTTCCGCCACGTCACCTCGCCGCGGATCATGTCGTCGATCGTGACGTCGCCGTCCTCCGGGACGTGGAAGCGCAGCGCGAACGGCATCCACATGTTCAGCCGCGCGGAGATCTCCTGCGGCGACAGCCGAAAACAGGTGCCGTCGTAATGCGGCGGCCGCCCCTCCGCCTCCGCCTGTTTGCGCTTCGCCTCCAGCAGCTCCTCGGTGCAGAAGCAGCGGTACGCCGTGCCGCTGGCGAGGAGTTGCTGCGCCGCGGCGCTGTAGACCTCGACGCGCTCCGACTGCCGGTACGGCGCGTGCGGGCCGCCGACGTCCGGCCCTTCGCTCCAGTCGAGGCCGAGCCAGCGGAGATCGTCGAGGACCATCTCCTCCGACTCGCGCGTCGAGCGCGCCTGGTCGGTGTCCTCGACGCGGACGATGAACGTGCCGCCGCGATGCTTCGCGAACAGCCAGTTGAAGATCGCCGTGCGCGCGCCACCGACGTGCAGGTGGCCGGTGGGCGAGGGCGCGAAGCGGACGCGGACGGTCATGAGTCGCGCCAGTTTACCGTGTCATTCTGAGCCGCGTAGGCGGCGAAGAATCCGTACCGTCAGGCGCGGCGCAAGATCGGTACGGATCCTTCGCCGCCTACGCGGCTCAGGATGACACCGCGACGATGGCCATCGCGCAGATGCCCTCCGCGCGGCCGATGAACCCGAGGTGGTCGGTGGTGGTGGCCTTCACGTTGACGCGATCCGCAGGCAGCCCGAGCAGCGCGGCGATCGAGTCGCGCATCGCATCGCGGTGCGGGGCGAGCTTCGGCTTCTGGGCGATCACCGTCACGTCCACATTGGCGATCTCGCCGCGGAGGATGCGCATCGCCTCGCGCACGAACACGCGCGAGTCGGCGTCGCGCCAGCGCTCGTCCGTGGACGGAAAGTACTGTCCGATGTCGCCGGCGCCGGCGGCGCCGAGGAGGGCGTCGGTGATGGCGTGCAGGACGGCGTCGGCGTCGGAGTGACCGGAGAGGCCGCCCGTGTCGCTGATGCGGACGCCGCCGAGGATCAGGGGCCGGGAGTCGTCGAACGGGTGGACATCGATGCCCTGCCCGACGCGGATCATTCGCCGCCCCACTCCGCGATCACCCGCTCGGCCATGACCAGGTCCTCCGGCCGGGTGATCTTGAAGTTCATCGAGTCGCCCTTCACCGCGTGCACAGTGTAGCCGTAGCGCGCGGCGAGGCCGGCCTCGTCGGTCGCGTCGTCGCCTTCCGCCGCGGCGCGCGCGAGCACGTCGCGCAGCACCTCGATGCGGAAGGCCTGCGGCGTCTGCGCGGCGAAGAGGTTGCGCCGGTCAGGCGTCCCTTTGATGACGTCGTCGCCGATGACGTGGATCGTGTCCGGCACCGGCAGCACCGGCAGCGCCGCGCCGTGCTCGCGCGCCGCGGCGACGACCGCGTGCAGTGTCTCGTAGGCGAAGAAGGGGCGCACCGCATCATGGATGGCCACCACGTCGACGTCCTCGCCGATGTGCTCCAGGCCGCGGATCACCGACTGCAGGCGCGTCTCGCCGCCAGCGACGAACATCACGCGGTCGCCGCCGGACTGCTTCACGGCGCTGAGCAGCACCTCGGCCACGGGGACGACCACGCGCGCCACGCCTTCGTCGAAGAGGAAACGCTCCACCACGCGCTGCACGATGGGACGGCCGCCGAGGGTGCGGAACTGCTTCGGGATGTCACCGCCGAAGCGGACGCCGCTGCCGGCGGCCGGGACGATCACAACGACGCCGGGCTCGCTCACACCGCCATGATGTCCTGTTCTTTGTGCTTCAGGACATTCCCGATCTCGTCGATGTGCTTGTCGGTCATCTTCTGGATCTCATCGAGGGCGCGCTTCTCGTCGTCCTCGGAGATCTCGTGACCCTTGAGCATCTTCTTCAGCTTCTCGTTGCCGTCGCGGCGAACCTGGCGGATGGCGGTGCGCGCCTCCTCGGTCAGGTGATGCGCCTTCTTGACCAGATCCTTGCGCCGCTCCTCGGTGAGCTGCGGGATGGGGATGCGCACCACCTTGCCGTCGGTCATCGGGTTCAGACCGAGGTCGGCGTTGCGGATGGCCTTCTCGATCGCGCCCACCATCGTCTTGTCCCAGGGCTCGGCCACGATGAGCGATGCCTCGGGGACCTTGAGCGAGGCCACCTGCGCGATCGGCGTCGGCGTACCGTAGTAGTCGACCGTGACCAGGTCGAGCATGGCCGCGTTGGCCCGGCCGGTGCGGAGCGTCTTGAACTCGCGATGCAGCGCTTCGATGGCGCCGTGCATCCGGTGCTGCACGTCCTTGATGACGTCGTTGATCATGCAAACCTCACGTCGGGGATGTCGTCCGAAACGATCGAGCCGATGTCTTCGCCGAGCAGCGCCCGGCGGATGTTGCCCCTCTCCCGGAGCGAGAAAATATAGATCGGAATGTTGCTGCCGCGGGCGAGGTCGATGGCCGCGGCGTCCATCACCTGCAGCCGCTCGGCGAGCACGCGCTGATACGTCGCGTGCGGGATGCGCGTGGCCGACGTGTCCTTCTCCGGATCCGCGGTGTAGATGCCGTCCACTTTCGTCGCCTTGAAGATGATCTGGCACTTCAGCTCGTTCGCGCGCAGGGCGGCTGCGGAGTCGGTGGTGAAGTACGGGTTGCCAGTGCCAGCGGCGCAGATGACGATGCGCTTCTTCTCCAGGTGGCGGATGGCCCGGCGGCGGATGAACGGCTCCGCGACCTCGGCCATGGTGATGGCGGACGTGACGCGCGTGTCGGCGCCGCGCCGCTCCAGCGCGTCCTGCAGCGCGAGGGCGTTGATCACCGTGGCCAGCATCCCCATGTGATCGCCGGCGACGCGGTCGATGCCCTGGGTGGCGGCGGTGACGCCGCGATAGATGTTGCCCCCGCCGATGACGATGGCAACCTCGACGCCCAGCCGGACCACGTCGACGATCTCGTCCGCGATGTTGGCCAGCGTGTCGGCGTCGATGCCCGTCCGCCGCCCGCCCATGAGCGCCTCGCCGGAGAGCTTGAGAAGGATGCGTTGGTAGCGCGGCTCGGCCATGTCGGGCGGGTTATATCACGGCCAAAAACATGTAGGGCCGGCTCTCCAGCCGGCCCTGTCAGGTCATTGCTTCATGTACGAAGCCACCTCGGCGGCGAAGTCGCCGGGGTCCTTCTTCTCGATGCCCTCGCCGAGCTTGTAGCGGGTGAAGCGGGTCACGACGTACTCGCAGCCGTGCTCCTTCCCCTGCCTGGCCACGTACTGCGACACCGTCGCCTTGTCGTCGCGGATGTAGGGCTGCTCGAGGAGGCAGGCCTCACCGTAGAACTTCTCCATCTTGCCGGTGACCATCTTCTCCACGATGTTCTCCGGCTTGCCGGACTTCGCGGCCTGGTCGCGGGCGATCTCGCGCTCGGTGTCCAGGTCCTTCTGCGTCACGTCCTCGCGGCGGAGGAAGCGCGGCTCGGCCGCGGCCACGTGCATGGCGACGTCCCTGGCCAGGTCGGAAGACTTGTCGGACTTGGAGCCGGTGGCCGACTCCATCTCCACCATCACGCCGATCTTGCCGCCGCCGTGGATGTAGGTGGCGATCACGGCGTTCGGCGCGGCCTCGTAGCGGGCGAAGCGGCGGATCTGGATATTCTCCTTGATGGAGGCGATCATGGCCGTCGTTTTCTGGCCGACCGTCTCGTCGGAGCCGGGCCACGGCTCATTGACCAGGTCGTCCACGGTCGTCGCCT
>DATEOX010000520.1:0-9859 GCA_035273585.1 Thermoanaerobaculia bacterium | reverse complement strand
CAACGCGCCGACATGGCCGCGCTGCGCCGGGGCGACGGCTCCCGCCTGGCGAAGATCATCGGGCCGTTCCTCGTCGCGGGGGTGGTCCTCCTCTCCAAGGCGAAGCTGCTCCTGCTCGGCCTCACCAAGATGGGGACGATGCTCTCCATGTTCCTCTTCCTCGGCGTCTACTGGGCGGCCTGGGGCTGGAAGTTCGCCCTGGCGGTGGTGATCGGGATCTACATCCACGAGATGGGTCACGTCGCGGCGCTGCGCCGGCGCGGGATGCGCGCCGATGCGCCGCTGTTCGTGCCCGGCCTCGGCGCGTTCGTGCGCATGCGCGAGCACGCCACGACGCCCTCCGAGGATGCGCAGATCGGTCTGGCCGGACCGTGGTGGGGTCTCGGCGCGTCCCTCGGGGCGCTGCTCGCCTGGCAATGGACGGGCATTCGCTTCTGGGGTGCGGTGGCCCACACTACGGCCTGGATCAACCTCTTCAACCTCACTCCCGTGTGGCAGCTCGACGGCAGCCGCGGGTTCCACGCCCTCTCGCGCGTGCAGCGCTTCGCCGCCACGGCGCTCGTGGCCATCGCGTTCGCCGTCACCCGGGAGAAGATGCTGGTGATGGTCGGCCTGGTCGCGCTCTACCGCGCCTTCCAGCGGCAACAGCCGGCCACGGGCGCGTGGCGCGCGTTCGGCGAGTACGCCGCGCTGCTGATCGCCTTCTCCGCCATGATGCTCATCAAGCCGTAGCTCAGCTTCGCCCCTCGCGCGCTCGACGTGTAAGCACCCCGTAAGCGGCGGTCCGTACATTGGCCGCATGAAGAACACGGTCTCTCTCATCGCCATCCTCCTTCTCGCCATCGCGGGCAACGCGCTCGCCCAACCCGTGACGAAGTTGACCCCGGTCGGTGTCGTTTTCCCGGACGGCACCACCCAGACCACCGCCGCCGGCGGGGGCGGCGGCTCGCTGCCGTCCGGCACGGCCATCGTCAATGCCGTGAACGATCCGGGCACCTCCGGAACGATCAATGACAACCGCCTGTCGGCGAACCTCGGGCGGCTGAACGGCGCGAACAACTGGACGGCGTCGAACATCTTCGCCGGCGGCCTCTCCCTCGGCGGCTCGATCATCACGAACGTGGGCAACCCGGTCAGCGCGACGGATGCCGTGAACAAGGCATACGCCGACGCGAGCTTCGTGAAGTTCGTGCCGGGCGCCGAGCAGCTCTCGGTGGGCGACGCGAACGGCACGGCCACGATGATCAACCTGCGCGGCGGCTCGACCTGCTGCTCCGGCCCGGGGGGCCACACGCCCGCCTGGTTCAAGGTCTTCCAGAACGGCAGCTTCGTCGCCACCGGCAACCTCGGCATCGGCGTCTCTCCGATGCAGGGGAAGGGCTACCGCACGTCGTGGGACAGCTACAAGGGCGCGTTCCGCTCCGGCTACGCGGACGCCGAGTGGGACGACGCGAACGTCGGCTTCTTCTCCTGGGCCGGCGGCAGCAACTCGACCGCCATCGGCCTCTACGCCCTGGCGTTCGGCGACACGAACTTCGCCGAGAGCACGTCGAGCATCGTGTTCGGCAGCGGCAACCAGGTGAAGGGCGCGGCAGGCTTCTCCGCCGGCGCCGGCAACCGCGTCTGCGACACGTACGGCGTGGCCCTCGGCAACAACGCCAAATCCGGCGGACCGCTGATCAACGGCAAGTGCGATCCTGATTCGTTCAACATCCGCGGCCTGGCCGCCGTCGCCATCGGCTACAACGTGACTGCCGATCAGGACCACACGACAGCGATGGGCAAATTCGCCTCGAACAACGGCTTCACCGGCACATTCATCTGGTCCGACGGCTCGGCCACCGCTTCGGCGGACACGTTCCGCAACACCGCGAACAACGAGTTCGCCGCGCGCGCCACCGGCGGCTTCCGCTTCCGCACGAACCTCGGCGGCACGACGGGCTGCAACCTGCCCGCGGGCTCGGGCGTCTTCAACTGCACCTCCAGCCGGGCCACGAAGGAGAACTTCAACGGCGTCGACGGCGAGGAGCTGCTCGCCACGCTGCGCACCATCCCGGTCACGACGTGGAACTACATCTCGGAAGGACGTCAGGTCCGCCACATGGGACCGATGGCGGAGGACTTTTACGCGGCGTTCCGCCTCGGCACGAACAACACCAGCATCGGCGTGCAGGACCTGGCCGGCATCGGTATCGCGGCGGTGAAGGCGCTCGAGGAGCGCACCGCGCAGTTGCAGGCCAAGACGGCGGAAGTCGATGAGTTGCGCGCGCGCGTGCTCTCCCTCGAGGAGCGCCTGGCGCGCCTGGAGAAGGCGGTGCAGCAGTGAGGACGACCGTCGCACTCCTGCTCGCTTTTTTCAGCGCGTCAGCCTTCGCCGACTCGCTTCGCTCCGACGAGCACCTGGTGAAGATCGATGTGCAGCCGCTCTCCGCCACCTCCCGCCAGTACAGCGTGCAGGTGTTCGAGGGGGGATCGAGAAAGGATGTGGCGCACCTGACGCTCATGACGAAGGGCGACGCGCCCGCGGAGGCCGAAACGACGGCCAGCGGCACGCGCTACGAGGTGCGCATCGAGCCGCATGGCGAGTCGTATCTGATCAACTTCACCGCCGACGACGGCACGGAGGAGATCGACACGATGCGCGGCGGCTTCACGCCGTCCGCGAAATCGAAGCCGCAGACGCCGGCTGTTGCGGTGCGCGCCGGCCGCGACATCAAGGAGCCGGCGATCATCCGCCGCGTCGACGCGGCCTACACGGAGGAGGCGCGGTCGGCCGGCGCGGCCGGCTCCGTGTTGCTGGAGGTGCTGATCGACAGAAGCGGCTTCGTGCGCGAGGCCACGGTCATCAGACCGATGGGCCACGGCCTGACGGAATCGGCCGTCGATGCGGTGAGGCAGTGGCAGTTCGAGCCGTCGAAGCAGAAAGGCGTGCCGGTCGAGGTGGTCTACGAAGTGACGATCGACTTCAAGCCGTAGCGGGCGCGCGGGCGTCGTCTGATCAGAACAGATCGGGCAGATGCACGAAGTGCTGCATCGCGGCCACGGTCCGTGGCGAGACTTCGCTCAGGAACCAGGTCAGGGTCTCGATGGTCGTCCTGGGAATGGCGTATCTCGTCACGAACTCCACCTCCACCTGGCGATGATCGCCATGGCTGCCGGATGGGAACAGATCACCGACGGCGCTCTCATTCGGGTTGATGATCCTGGCGCCGGGGAGCGCCGCGGCGAAGAGCTCCTTCCGGTAGCCGTAGTGCGTGCAGGCGAGGCAGGCGACGATCGGCGCGTCGGCCGCCTGCATCTTTTCGACCGCCCGCGCCACCCACCCCCGGATCTCGGCCGCCGTTCTCGTTCCCTCCCGATCCTCGGAGATCGTGTCGGCCAGCCCCGGACAGGCCTGGCTGATGATGCGCGCCGGCTCGATGCCCCGCTGCTCGAGCAGCCGAGGATAGGCGCCGGCGTCGATCGTCGTCTGCGTGCCGAAGATCATGGCCACGCTCCGCCGGTCCGTCTGGAGCTCGCTGGCGAGGAGATCGACGGCCGTCTCGATGATTCCCTTCACCGGGATCGGCGCGTTCGCAACGTACGGCGTGTCCGGCAGCAGCACGGAGAGCGTGTTGCAGGCGACGTAGATGAAGTCGGGAGCGAAACGCCCGGTGACGTTGCGCAGGAAGCGGTCGAACGTCTCCAGCTTCTCCTCCCGCGATGGCATCGAGTTGTAGCCGTAGTCGCTCTCGGGCGCGGCGTTGGCGAACGTCAGCCGGACCGGCTCGGTGAATCCGTGCGTGCGCACGAACCGCTCGGCGTACGCGCAGACCGACAGGCCGCCCACTCCTGAATCTGTAATGAGGATGTGCATCGCTACAGGTCGAGCCTTCCGGTCATGAGGTCGATGAGGATCGGCACGTGGCGATCCTTGAGCGTGTAGAGCGACGCGTCCTCGAGCTCCAGCGTCACGAGGTTGAGCCCCTGCTCGCCGGCCCAGGTGCCCATCGAGCCTGGCGTCGGATAGCCGATCTCGGTCAGGAAGGGGAGCGCGCAGCGGTCGGCGAGCTGCCGCCCGAGGTGCGACGCGCCGGAGTCGTCGACGCAGGCCAGCGCGGAGTGGAGGCTGACCACCGCGCGCGGCTTCAATCGATCGAGCAGCGAGAGGAGCGCGGCCGTCTCCGGCTCGGACGCCGGCGCCGCACCCGGGCTCAGGGCGATGTCGCGCGCGTCGTTCGCCCGCGACTTGTAGCAGACCGGATCGGGACTCCAGTTCGAGGTGGGGAAGTTGCGGTTCAGATCGACGCCCCTGGCGTTGCCGCGCGTCCCCCGGAGCATCCCGTCGGGGTTGCCGCAGAGGATCACCGCCGCCTGCAGATCGCCCCGCGGCAGACAGCGGAGCGCTTCGGAGACGACGACCGTGGTCTCCGCCTCGTCGCCGTGGATGGCCGCGAGCACGACGATCTCCGCCGTTCCCGTATCCGGCAGATGGACGGTGAGCGGGGCCCCATCGACCGACGCGCCGTAAACCGAGCTCGCGTGGCGGATCACTCCGCGGTCGCGCCGCTCGACCAGCCGCTGTTCCGTGCGGGCACTCATCCGGCGCGCATCCTCTCACGAGTCCGAGGCGCGCGGCTCGCCCCTACGGCAGCGCGAACACCACCAGTGCCGTGCCTCGCGGCGCGCCGTACATCTCGGGCGCGTACCCGTCCACCCACCCGCCCCAGCCGGTCGGGACGGCGATGTACTGCTTGCCGTTGACGCTGTACGTCACGGGGTTGCTGTGGATGCCGCTGCCGGTCTGGAAGCTCCAGAGCAGCTCGCCGGTGCGGGCGTCGAGGGCGTTGAAGCGGCCGTTCGGCTCGCCGGCGAAGACGAGGTTGCCGGCCGTCGTCAGCAGCGAGGCGAGCATCGGATGCTCCGCCCTCCACGACCAGGCCTCGCGACCGGTGGCCGGATCGTACGCCTTCACGTGCCCCCATTGCTCCTTCTCCACCGCCACCTCGCCGCTCCAGTAGGCCATCCCCTCCTTGAACTTCTGGGGGAGGAGCTTGAACGTGCCGCATGCCTCGACCACCGGCGTGTAGAGCAGCCGCGTTGCCTGACTGTACGACGCGTGCGGCCATTCCTTTGCCCCCGCCGGACCGGGACAGATGGCCGTGCCTGCCGCGGTCGGGTTCAGCCGCGGCGTGACCTGGCCGGTGGCCGGGTCGACGTCGCCCCAGGTGGCACGGGCGTACTTCGTGGCCCGGACGAAGCGGCCGTTCGTCCGGTCCAGGACGAAGAAGTAGCCGTTCTTGTCGAAGTGCCCGAGGAGCTTGCGGCCGCCTTCCTCGAAGAGGATGTTCTCGTTGACGCCGTCGTAGTCCCAGACGTCGTGCGGCGTCCATTGATAGTGCCACTTCAGCGACCCGTCATCGGGATCGAAGGCCACGACGGATGACGTATACAGGTTGTTGCCCGGGCGCACCGAGCCGTCGAAGTCGGGTCCGGGATTCCCGGTGCCCCAGTACACGAGGTCGAGATCGGGATCGTACGTGCCGGTGATCCAACTGCTGCCGCCGCCGCGCTGCCACTCCTCGCTCTGCCAGCTCTCCGAGCCCGTCTCGCCCGGCTTCGGGACGTTGTAGCGCCGCCAGCGGCGCGCGCCGCTGGCGAGGTCGAAGGCATCGATGTGGCCGCGGATGCCGTACTCCGCGCCGGAGGAGCCGACGATGACCAGGTCCTTCACCACGAGCGGCGCCGCGGTGGCGCTCTCGCCGGCCCGGACGTCGGCGAACGCCTGCTCCCAGACCTTGTGTCCGTTCGTCGCATCGAGGGCGACGAGATGGCCGTTCTGCGTGGCCAGGTAGACCTTCCCGGCGGCGACGGCGACGCCGCGGTTGACGTTGCCGCAGCAGAGCGGCGTATCGAGCGGGATGGAGTGCTTGTACTGCCAGAGCAGATTGCCGTTGGATGCATCGAGAGCCCAGACGTAGCCATCCCATCCGGAGACGAACATCACGCCGTCCACGACGATCGGCGCGGCCTCGAACGAGTAGGTGGCCGGATTCGCCACCAGGCCGATGACGCCGAACTGATACTGCCACGCCGGCCGGAGACTCTTCACGTTCGCCGCGTTGATCTCGTTCAGCGTGCTGTAGCGCTGGCCGTCGTAGGCGCCGTAGTAGGTGAGCCAGTTCTGCGGCTCGCTGCGCGCATTGCGGATGCGCTGCGAAGTCACGTTGCGCGTCACGTCCGGCGCCGTGCCGCGCGCGGCCTCGTTGAGCGAGCCGAAGGGCGCCTGCGTCTGCGTGATCGGGTGCGATGGGTAGTGGGTGCAGGCAACGGCGAGGAGCAGGGATGCAGCGAGCGTGGTTTTCATCGCATCACCTCGTCAGGGACGGTCCTGTTTCGGCCGATCGAGTCTCGCTTCCGGCGGCGTATCGCCTTTCACCATGACCAGACCAAGCATTCCGCGGCCGGCGTGGTTCGAGATCGGGCAGCCGAACCAGTACAGTCCGGGCTGATTCAGCGTCACCCGAACCTTGCCTGCCTGGCCGACGGGAAGCATGAGCACCTGGCGGTCGCCGTCGCTGGGGACGAACGCGGCATGCGTGACCACGTCGTCGTTGGAGAACTCCAGCTCCAGCTCGCCTCCGCGCTCCATGACGATGATGGCCGGGTACCAGATGTACTGATTCTTCGGCACGTAAATGCGGTCGCGGAACACGCCGTCGCTGCCGAGCCTGGCGTGGGAGAGGCCGCCGTGGGCGAAGAGGCGCCCCACGATGGCCTCGTTCGGCTTGTCCACCTCGGGCAGCTCGTTCACCAGGCGCACCACGCGCGGATTGAGCTGCTTGAGCACCTGTGGGCGGAGGAGCCGCACGTATTCGCAACCAGCCAACAGCATCGCGCAGCTCAACGCGCCGGCGAGAACAGGACGTGGAAGACGTCTCATACTGCCTCCTCGGTTCGAGCGCGAGGGCAGGTGCAAAACCCGCTCCGAAATCAGTGGTGAATGAAACCCGCGTGCTAGACTCCGCCAAAGACCGCCAACCGTGCCGAATCGTCTTTTCGACGCCCTTCCGGGAGACGTTCGCCGACTTCTCGAGCCTCACCTGACCCACGTATCGCTCGGGCGCGGTGAGGTTCTTCACCAGCCCGGCGAGAAGATCCGCGACCTCTACTTCCCGCTCGACGCGCTCGTGTCCATCACGATCACGATGGGCGGAGGCCGAACCGCGGAGACCGGAGTGGCCGGCAATCGCGAGCTCGTCGGCGTCAACGCCTTCATGGGCGGATCCGAGACCACGCAAACCGAATACGTCATTCAGATCGATGGCCGCCTGATGAAGGTCGCGGCCGAACCGCTGCTGAAGGCCTTCGATAAAAACAAGGCGGTTCGCGACGTGGTGCTCAAATACACGCAGGCCATGATCGCGCAGATCTCCCAGAACGCCGCGTGCAACCGGCTCCACAAAGTGCAACAGCGCTACGCGCGCTGGCTGCTCGAAGTACGGGATCGCATCCAGACGGACGACCTGCGCCTGACCCAGGAATTCACCGGCGAGATGCTCGGCGTGCGACGGGCGACCGTCACGCAGGCCGCGCTGAAGCTGCAGGCCAAAGGATTGATCAAAGTGACGCGCGGCGGGGTCAGGATTCGGGATGCGGAAAGTCTCGAGGGCGTCTCGTGCGAGTGCTTTCGCGTCCTCCAGGATGAATACGACCGTCTGCTCGGTCCAACGGATCGGCCGTAGTAGTCGAGCCCGACGGATACCAAGCGTACCGACATGGCCTCGGCAGAGGACTACACCTCCCGGATGCACACGATGCTGCCTCCCCCCGCGGTGCTGCCGACGCTGCTCGGCATCCAGGCCGAGATCCGGAGGCTGCGCGGGCTTCTGACCGTCGACATGTCTCCCGCCGAAGCTCACGGCTTCGAGGCCGCTCTGGCCATCGTCGAGCGCCGCACATGCCTCCTCCTGGCCGCGGACACGCGGCGCCGGCGCGGCCACTGAAAGGCCGTCTCCCGGCTTCCGCTGGCGTTCTTTGTGTATGGACGAGAAGCTCGCCGCGTCGGCCGTCCCGATCACCGGCTCTCCGCGCGACTTCGACCCGCTGCTCGACCTTATCGGCGACGCGCGCTTCGTCCTGATCGGCGAGGCCTCGCACGGGACGCATGAGTTCTACCGGACGCGGGCGGACATCACCCGGCGGCTGATTGCGGAGCGGGGCTTCACCGCCGTGGCCGTGGAGGCGGACTGGCCCGATGCGTACCGCGTGAACCGTTTCGTGCGCGGGCTCAGCGGCGACGGCGAGCCGGTCGAGGCGTTGGGCGACTTCGAGCGCTTCCCGACCTGGATGTGGCGCAATGCCGACGTGCTCGACTTCATCGGCTGGCTGCGCGAGCACAACGACGGCATCCGCGACGAGGCGCGCCGGGTCGGCTTCTACGGCGTCGACCTCTACAGCCTCTTCACCTCCATCGCGGAGGTCATCCGATACCTGGAGAAAGTCGACCCGGAGGCGGCGCGGCGCGCGCGGCAGCGCTACGCCTGCTTCGAGCACTTCGCCGAGGACTCGCAGATGTATGGCTACGCGGCGACGTTCGGCCTCTCCGAGTCGTGCGAGAACGAAGTAGTCGAGCAGCTCGTCGAGCTGCGGCGCAAATACGCCGAGTACGCGCGGCGCGACGGACACATCCCGCCCGACGAGGCGTTCTACGCCGAGCAGAACGCGCGCCTCGTCCTGAACGCGGAGCGCTACTACCGCTCCATGTTCGGCGGACGCGTCTCGTCCTGGAACCTGCGCGACGGGCACATGGCCGACACCATCGACGCGTTGGCCGGGCACCTCCACCGCCGCACCGGCGAGGCGACGAAGGTCGTGGTCTGGGAGCACAACTCCCACCTCGGCGACGCGCGGGCCACGGAAATGGGGAGGGGAGGGGAGCTGAACGTCGGTCAACTGATGCGCGAGCGGCACGGCGACGAGGCGCGCCTCATCGGCTTCACCACGTACGACGGCACCGTGACCGCGGCCAACGACTGGGACGGGCCGGCGGAGCGGATGCAGGTGCGGCCCGGGATGCGCGGCAGCTACGAGGCGCTCTTCCACGAGGCGGGCGGCGACTTCTGGCTCCCGCTGCGGGGCAACGCCGCGGCCGCCGCCGCGCTGCGGGAGGAGCGGCTGGAGCGGGCCATCGGCGTGATCTACGCCTCGCGGACGGAGCGGATGAGCCACTACTTCCACGCCTCGCTGCCGCTGCAGTTCGACGCCGTGATCCATTACGACCGCACGCGCGCAGTCGAGCCGCTGGAGCGCTGGCCGCTCGAGCACACCGCCGAGCCGCCCGAGACCTACCCATCGGCGGTCTGACCGCGCCTGCACAGTTTTCACCGCGTGCAATGATCCTGCGATAACCTGTACTGGTGATCGGAGAGAAGATCCGCGCGGCTCGCAACAGCCGAAAGCTCTCCCTTGCCCAAGTGGCGCGCAAGGCGAAGCTGAGCACCGCCTCGCTGTCGCGCATCGAGACGAACAAACAGGACGTCAATACCGAGCTGCTGCTCCTTCTCTGCCGCCTCCTCGACGTCGGCGTCGTGGAGATCATCGGGCAGGAGGAGCCGGCGCAGGTCAGCCTCGCCGCGAGTGTGGCGAGCCTGTCCACTGCCCGTCGGGCGCGCTTCTGGCGCGACCTCGCCGTGCTCGACGCGCGCGGAGACGGGCGTGCGCATCACCTGGAGCAGGAGCTCGCCGAGCTGCTCGCGCTGTGCGATCTGCTTCGCGGCCAGTTGAACAATCTGTACCGACCGCTCCCTCGGCGCGGAGCACAGGACGCGGAAAAGTTATTGCGCTAAACGCAAAGCGGGCTGTATCCTCCTTATTACCC
>DATEOX010000519.1:0-13312 GCA_035273585.1 Thermoanaerobaculia bacterium | reverse complement strand
AATCGCGCGTCCGGGTCCATAGCTCAGCGGTTAGAGCTACCGGCTCATAACCGGCAGGTCCCAGGTTCGAATCCTGGTGGACCCACCACGAGGGGCGATGCACATTCGACGAATCCGAACCGACAAGCAACCCGCATCCGCAACAGGCGTTCCGACCGAGGAACGCCTTTTTCGTTTCAGGAGGTGCCGTTGAGCGACGTTGAGAAACTGTGGGAGCTGCAGGTGGTGCTGACGCAGCTCGCCGACCGCGAGAAGCAGATGGAAGTGAAGCCCGACTCCTTCGCGGCGGTGGACCGGGAATGGGAATCGGCGAACGAGGAGGTCTCGAAGCTCAACGCATCGCTGGAAGGCCTGGCGAAGGAGCGCCGCCGTGTGGAGGGCGAGCTGATGGACCAGCAGGAGCTGCTCAAGAAGTACCAGGGGCAGCTCATGCAGGTGAAGAACCAGCAGCAGTACGCCGCGGCGTGGAAGGAGATCGACGCCACCCGCAAGCACGTCAAGGAGCTGGAGGACTCGGCCCTCAAGCAGATGACCGAGGCCGAGGGGATCCAGAAGCAGTTGGATGAGCGGCAGGCGGGGCATGAAGACCTCAAGCTTCGCTACGACGCCGAGCACGAGTCGTGGCAGCACTCCCTCGGCGACCTGCGCAAGGAGAGCGAGGAGCTGCGCAAGCGCGCCGAGCAGATCGAGGCCTCCGTCCCCGAGCCGCTCCGCCGCGAGTTCCGGAAGATCTACTCCCAGCGCGGCAAGATCGCCGTGGCCCGGGCCGTGAACGACTCCTGCAGCGTCTGCCGCTCGCGCATCCGTCCCGCGCTGATGCAGCGCCTCAAGCGCGGCGAGCTGGTGCACTGCGAAGGCTGCTACCGAATCCTCTACCTGGAGAAGACCACATCCTGAAGATCATTGCCTACGTCGATGGTGCCTCCCGCGGCAATCCCGGCCCTGCGGGCTACGGTGTCTACATGAAATCCGATGCCGGCGAGGTGATCGAGATCTGCGGCTTCCTCGGCACCACGACGAACAACGTCGCGGAGTACGCCGGCCTGCTCGAGGCGCTGGAGGTGGCGGCGCAGGAAGGGGCGTCGGAGGTGGAGATCATCTCCGACTCGCTGCTCCTCGTGCAGCAGATGCTCGGCAAGTACAAGGTCAAGCATCCGAACCTCGTGCCGCTGCATGCGAAGGCCCGGACGCTCACCCGCAAATTCGGCCGCTTCTCCATCCGCCACACCCTGCGCGGCGGCAACAAGGACGCGGACCGCCTGGCCAACCTCGCCGTCGACCGCGCCAACGGCCGCTGGGTGGAGAGGCGCCGTGATGGTGCGTGACGGCGTGGCCGCCGTCCGGGCGCGCATCGAGGCCGCCTGCTCGCGGGCGGGGCGCGATCCCGCGGAGGTGACGCTCGTCGCGGTGTCGAAGACCTTCCCCGCGCAGGCCGTCCAGGAGGCGCTGGCGGCGGGCATCACCGATGTCGGCGAGAACCGCGTGCAGGAGGCGCGGGAGAAGAAGCCGGCGGTGACGGGCGGCGCGCGCTGGCACCTCATCGGGCATCTGCAGTCGAACAAGGCGAAAGATGCGGTGCGCCTCTTCGACGTCATCCAGTCGGTCGACTCCGAGTCGCTGGCGGAGAAGCTGGCCCGGGCGGCGGAGGGGGAGGGGAAGCGGCAGGAGATCCTGCTGCAGGTGAACATCGGGCGCGAGCCGCAGAAGAGCGGCATCGACCCCGATGATGTGGAAAGGCTGGCGGAGACCATCCGCGCCGCCGCAGCGCTCGACCTGCGCGGCCTGATGGCCATCCCGCCGGTGGGCGAGGCGGAGGAGACGCGCCGCTGGTTCCGCGCGCTGCGCTTGCTGCGCGACCGGATCGGCGTGCAGCATCTCTCCATGGGGATGAGCGAGGACTTCGAGGTGGCGATCGAGGAAGGATCGACGATGGTGCGCGTCGGGCGGGCCATCTTCGGGGCTCGCCAGAGCCCTCTCCCCGCCGGGGAGAGGGTGGCCGAAGGCCGCGTGAGGGGCTGATGGGAGTCATCCTCATCATCCTGCAGGTCCTGGCCGTGGCCCTGGACATCGTCCGCTGGATCGTCATCGCCTGGGTCATCCTGAGCTGGATCCTCTTCTTCCTCGGCCGCTCGAAGTTCAAGTGGCGCTA
Organism: Thermoanaerobaculia bacterium; assembly: GCA_035273585.1. Taxonomy (GTDB): domain Bacteria; phylum Acidobacteriota; class Thermoanaerobaculia; order Gp7-AA8; family Gp7-AA8; genus JAFAVZ01. The sequence continues at coordinate 11,163 of DATEOX010000519.1, read as the reverse complement.
CCGGCAGTTCTACCTCCTGCTCGAGCAGCTCAACGACATCTGCACGCGGATGACGTATCCGTTTCTGAAGCCCATTCGGCGCTGGCTGCGGCGCTTCGACACGGCGGGGATCGACTGGTCGCCGCTGGTCCTGCTGCTGATCATTTATTTGTTTCAGCTCCTCATCGCCTACGTGGCCGCTATACTTCCTCGCTGAAGTATGTGACGTGCCGGGAGGGCGACCCATGCAGAACCTCACACCCCTCGAGATCCAGAAGCAGACGTTCTCGAGGGTCCTCAAGGGCTATCAGGCCGACGAAGTCCGCGCCTACCTCCACCTCATCGCCGAAGAGATCGAGCGCCTCCTGCGGGACGTGGACCGTTTCTCGCGCGAGAACGCCATGCTCCGTGAGGAGCTGGACGATCACTCCCAGCGCGAGCGCATCCTGAAGGACACGCTCCTCTCCGCGCAGAAGGTGTCGGAGGACGTGAAGGCGAACGCGCGCAAGGAAGCGGAGCTGATCGTGAAGGATGCGGAGCTGATCTCGGACCGCATCATCTCCCAGGCCATGTCGCGCGTGGCGGACCTGGAGAAGTCGATCCAGGACCTGAAGATCGAGCGCCACGCCGCGCGCAACAAGCTCCAGGCGACGCTCGATACGGTGCAGCAGCTCATCATGCTCGACGCCGAGCAGGAGGCGAACGAGCTGCCCATCACGGCGATGTACAGGCGTGACTAGCCTCCTCGTCCGCAACCTGTCGCAGATCGCCACGCCGGTGGGCAGGTCCGCGCTACGCGGGGCTTCGATGCGCTCATTGCGCACGTATGAGGACGCCGTTCTCGTGATCCGCGACGGCCGCTTCGCCTACGTCGGGCCGGAGCGCGACAAGCCCGCCGACCTCCTCATCGACGAGGACTTTGATGCGCACGGGGCGACCGCGCTTCCGGGCTTCGTCGACTCGCACACGCACATCCCGTTCGCCGGGCTGCGCGAGTCGGAGTTCAACCGCCGGCTGCAGGGGGAGACGTACGAGGAGATCGCCGCTTCCGGAGGCGGCATCGCCTCCACTGTGCACGCCACGCGGCAGGCATCGGAGGAGGAGCTGGTGGCCAACGTGCTGGCGCGGACGCGGATGATGGCCCGCTACGGCACCACCACGGCCGAGGCGAAGAGCGGCTACGGGCTGGACAAGGAGTGCGAGCTGAAGCAGCTCCGGGCCATCCGCCGCGCGTCGGAGACCTCGCCCGTGCGTCTCGTGCCCACCTGCCTCGCCGCGCACGAGTTCCCGCCCGAGAGCCGCGGCAGCGAGTCGGCGCGGCAGGGCTATGTGGCGACCATCGTGGGCGAGATCCTGCCCGCCGTCGCGGAGGAGAAGCTGGCCGTCTTCTGCGACGCCTTCGTCGAGCGCGGCGTCTTCAGTCGCGAGCAGGGGGAGCTGGTCCTCCGCGCCGGCGCCTCCCTCGGCATGATCCCCCGTCTGCATGCCGACGAGCTCTCCGACACCGATGGCGCCTCGCTCGCCGCGGAGCTCGGCTGCGCTTCGGCCGATCACCTCATGCAGGTCTCGGAGCAGGGCATCGACGCGCTCGCGGCGTCGGACACGGTCGCCAACCTCCTGCCGGCCACGAGCTTCTTCCTGATGGCCGACAAGTACGCGCCCGCCCGCCGCCTCATCGAGAAGGGGGCGATCGTCTCGCTCTCCACCGACTGCAACCCCGGCACGTCGATGACCGAGTCGATGCAGACCGTCGTGCAACTGGCCACGCTGCAGTTGCGGATGACGGTCGAGGAGTCGATCACCGCCGCGACGCTCAACGGCGCCTACTCACTGCGCCTGGCGGAGGAGACGGGGTCGATCGAGGCCGGCAAGCGGGCGGATTTCATCCTCCTCGACGCGCCGGCGTACCTCCACCTCGTCTACCACTTCGGCGTGAACCTGGTCACTCACGTGTTCAGGGACGGAAGGAAAATGTAGGGCCGGCTGGAGAGCCGGCCCTACATTTTCTCGGCCAGTTTCTCGTAGAGCAGCTCTCCCGCCGCGTTCTTCGCCTCCCAGGTGCAGCCGGCGATGTGCGGCGTGACGATCAGGCGCGGGTCGCCCGGCCAGGCGCGCCGCGGCGGCTCGGGATCGAAGACGTCCAGCGCGAGGCCGCCGAGGTGATTGCTCGTGAGCGCGGCGAGGGCCGCATCCGCGTCGAGCACTTCGCCGCGGCTGGCGTTGATCACGAAGGCGCCTCGAGGCAGCTTTGCGAGCTGCTCCGCGCTGATCATGCGATGCGTCTCGGCGGTGAGCGGCACGTGCAGGGTGAGGATGTCGCTCGTCGTCAGCAGCTCATCGAGCGACCGGACGCGTCCTTCGAACGACGCGATGTACGGGTCGTACGCGCGCGGCTCCATCCCGAACGCGCGGGCCAGCTTTGCCACGCGCGAGCCCACGTTTCCCATTCCGACGATGCCCAGCCGGTAGGCGCGCAGCTCGTGGCGCGTGGCGCAGTCCGAGCGGCGCCAGATGCCGTTGCGCACCTCGCGGTCGTATGCGGGCACGGTCCGCGTCAGCGCGATCATCAGGCCGAGGACCAGCTCCGCAACGGCATTCGCATTGACGCCGGGGAGGCTGATCACCTCGATGCCCCGCTCCCGCGCCGCAATGAGGTCGATGTTGTCGATGCCGCTCGTTCCCTGGGCGATGATCCGCAGCCGCGGCGCGGCCTCGATCACCCGCCGCGGCACCTCATTGAACGTGCGCGTGATCAGCACCTCGGCGTCCGAGACCAGCGCGGTCAGGTCGTCCCCCCGCCGCTGCACGACCTCGAAGCGCGCGTCGGCGGCGAGCAACGAGAGCAGCACCGGCTCGACGTCCGCCGTGATCACCACGCGCCTGGCCATGACCCGGAGTGTACAATCCGCCCGGCTTGGCAGCGAGACTCCGCAAGCACGCCCTCGCCCTCATCGCGATCGCCGTCTACAACCTCGTCGTCTTCTTCCCCACCGCGTTCCTCGGGCGCGTGCTGTCGCCGAACGACGTCTTCTTCAACACCGACCCGTGGAAGCTCTACCGCGGCGCGGCGAGCGTCCAGAACTCGCTCCTCAGCGACCCGCCCACCTCGTATTACACGCTCATCTCGCTGGTGAAGACGCATTGGGCCGCCTTCCACTGGAACCCGTACGTCGGCTCCGGCATCCCCGGCTTCGGCTCGTCCGCCGCCGCCGTCCTCTCGCCCTTCGTCCTGCTGCCGGCGCTCCTGCTGCCGCTGGCCTGGGTGTACAGCGGCATCGTCTTCCTCAAGCTCAACCTCGCCTTTCTCTTCGCCTATCTCTGGCTGCGCGAGGAGCGCCTCGGCAAGCGCGGCGCGGCCATCGGCGCGATCCTCGTCGCCGGCGCGGGCGTCTATTCGGTGCGCTGGCTGTGGCAGATCACGAACGCCACGGCGCTCTACCCGGCGCTGCTCTGGCTCGTGGCCCGAGCCTTCCACGGCAAGCGCAACTCCATCGCCCTCACGACGCTCGTCGCGCTCGCATACGCGCTCGCCGGCTTCCCGGCGGCGATGGCCTACGGCGCGTACGTGGCGGTGGCGTACGCCGTCTTTTTGATGATCCGCGAGCGGCGCGCGCTGAAGCCCGCCGCCACACTGTTGACGGCCGGAATCCTCGCGCTGATGATCGCCGCCCCGTCGGTCGTCTCCTTTGCCCAGCTCGTTCGGCGCAGCGGCTACCTGGAGATCCGCGCGCAGACGGCCACGGCCATCTTCCCCCTCCCGCACTGGCGCTCCTTCGTCCAGCCCGAGCGCCTCGGCAACCCCGCGCTCAAGAGCTGGATGGGAGACCGTGCCCTCGGCTCGATGAACAACTTCGTCGAGTCAACGGTGTACGTCGGCATCGTCGGCCTGCCGCTGATGCTCGCCGGCTTGTTCCGCCGCCGCGCAAAGGCGAAGTGGTTCTGGCTCGCCGTGCTGCTCTTCGTCCTGGTCTGCATCTTCGGCTACGCCCGTTTCGCCGGCGCGCTGCCGGGATTCAAGTACTCGCCGCTGACGCGCCTCGTGCTGCTCCTGCCGTTGCCCGCCGGCTACCTCGCCGCCGCCGGCGCATCGTGGCTCGACCGCGGCCGCGTCCGCGCTGCGCTGGCCATCGCACTAGCGGTTGGCGCGTCATACGAGCTGGCGTTCTTCGCCGGCCGCTTCTACCCCTACCTCGAGCCTTCGAAGACCGTCGTACCCGTCACGCCGACGATTGCGTACCTCCAGGCCCAGCGCGGCCCGTTCCGCATCGCGCCGATGTTCGACTACCTGCTCCCCAACTCCGCGGAGCTCTTCCGCCTGGAGGACGTCCGCAGCCACTTCAGCAGCGAGGCAAAGTACCGCCGGCTGCTGCAGCGGATCGATCCGCAGTCGTGGAGCGGGCAGTCGACGATCATCCTCTTCAACAGCACCTCCTTCCGCTTCGAGGACCCGCTGGTCTCGATCCTCGGCATCCGCTATCTCATCGAGCAGCCTTCGATCGATATCGTCAAATGGCACATCTTCGCCGCGACGAAGCCGGGCGTGAAGGAGACCGGTGTCGTGATCCTGAAGCCGGGGCAGACCGCGGAGCGGACGATCGGCGTCGGCAGCGAGCCGTTCGAGGCCATCGAGCTGCCCGCCGGCGCCGAGGAGTCGTTCACGCGCGCGCCGCGCCTGCACGTGGAGCTGCGCAAATTCGGCCTCATCGTATGGGAGCGCGACTTCACGCCGGACGACCTGGCGGTGATGGAGAAGGCCTACATCCCGCTCCGGCCGTTCGCGCGCGCCGGCGAGAGCGTCGTCCTGCACATCCGCGCCGACGGCATCCGCGCCCGCCTCCTCGGCAGCGAGGACGGCGGCATCTACTATGGCCGCGTCACGACGCCCATCATCTTCGATCGCCAGTTCCCGGACGGGCGGCTCTTCCTCAACGTCGCCGAGCTGCCACGCTTCCGCGCCGAGCCGCCGGACACCGCATCCGTGGAGCTCGTCCGCTACGCCAATGCACGCCAGGTCCTGCGCACGAACGCGGCCGCGCCATTCTTCCTCGCCTCGTCCGAAAAGCTGACGCCGGAGCTGGCCGTCACCATCGACGGCAAGCGTGCACGGCCGACCGAAATCCATTCAGTATTCGCCGGTGTGGAAGTGCCGGCGGGCCAACACCGCGTCGTCTTCGAGCGGGTGGTGGGGCGGGGATGGTGGTGGCTGACGATCGCGGGCGCGGTGCTCTGGCTCGCCATTGCCGCGTGGGAGATCATCGCCGCGCTGCGACCAGGATGATCTGGTAGGCGAACAGCGAGCGCCAGAGCCGCGTCACGAGGCTCAGCATCCGCTCGCCAAGGCGAAGGATCGGCTCGGGTGTATGGCGGCCGATGATCAGGCGCAGCGGCACGGACGATCCGCGGATGGCCAGCACCCGGAATCCGGCCGCCTCTACGTCGCGGCGGATGGTGCGCAGGGTGTAGAAGCGGAGGTGGGTGTTGTCCAGGATGCCGCGGTCGCGGTATTCGAAGACGCCGAAGAGCAGCCCGAGGCGCACGGTGATGTTCGCGATGTTGGGGACGGAGATGAAAACCCGGCCGTCTTTCGCCAGCGCCCCGCGCACGAGCGCGAGCAGGCCCGAGGCGTCGCGCAGGTGCTCGAGCACGTCGGCGAGCACGATGGCGTCGGCGTCCGGCGGGAGGCGCTTGACCTTCTCCAGGTCGGTGATGACCGCCTGGTCGAAAGAGCCGCGCAGCGTCGGCAGGCAGTCGATGTTGTACTCGAATCCGATGGTCCGCTGGAAGTCGTCGCGCAGCGCCGCGCCGAGCTCCCCGCCCGCCGCGCCGAGGTCGACCAGCGTGCCGCCGCGGCGGGCGAACCGGCGGATCAGATCGAGCAGGATGCGGTGGCTGCTACCCTCGAAATCTTTGAACGTGTAGACGTTCGGCACGCGCGGCGAATCCTACAGCAGTTATGCTGTCCGGATGCACGCCGCCGGGTTTCTGCTGTATGCGGCGAGCGCCGTGGCCGTCGCGACGCAACCGCTGCGCACCGAGCTCTCCGCCGAGGAGGCGGCGCGGATGACCCGCGTGAAGCACGAGGTGCGCGACGCGGTGGCCGCCGCGTTGGACGCCGAGCCGGAGCCGCTCCTGGCCCAACGCCGTTTCACCGAGGCCGCGCGCGCCTTCGAGGGGGTGGAGGTCGCGTTCGCGTCCGTTCCGTCGCATCCCGAGCTGGTCGCCGTCCGCACGACCGTCGACATCCCGTGCGGCGGCGACAACTCGCTCTATCTGTTCCGCCGCGACGGCGACCGCTGGCGTCTCATCTTCGCCCGCGAGTCCGGCCCCTACCGGACGACGTCCGGCGCGCTGGACATGTTCGACTACGCCGTCTCGCCCGCCGACGCGGACGGCCGCTTCTTCGTGGTGACGGCGAACGTCGTCCCTTCCTGCAACGGACTGTGGCATCTGCTCCGCTACGACGTCCGCCGCGTGAATGAGCACGACCCGTACGCCTCGCGCGTTCTCTTCTCCGCCAGCCACACGATCTATCTCGACGATGCGTACGCTCTGGAGGCGGGCGGGGAAGACTTCCGCATCCGCTGGCGCGCCGAGCAGTCGCTCGACCTCGGCCGCCACTCGCGCGACTACGTGCGGCACTACTCCGTCCGCGCCGACCGCGTGGAGCGCATCGAGCCGTTCGCGCTTGCGCCGGAAGCGTTCGTGGACGAGTGGGGGCAGATGCCGTGGGAAGAGGCCGCGCGCTTCGGGGGCATGCGCGCGGCGCACGAGCTGCTGAACCGCCGCCGCTTCGTCTGGTCGTCGTTCGACACCGTCACGCGGAAGGATGACGGCGCGTGGATCGTGCCGCTGCAGTTGGAGCGGAAGCCGAAAGACGAGCGGATGACTTTCACGTTGCGCCAGGAGGGAGAGGCCTTCCGCATCGAGGCCATCGAGCGCGGTCCGGGTCAGTAGTCCGACCAGGCCTTGCCGTTCGCGTCGTGCCCGGCCGCGGCGCTGCGGACGTCGATGATGCCGCCGCCCGCCGGCGCCGGCGTCCCCACCCCGAAGTCGTCCCGCGCCACCGGCTCCTCGGTGATGACGCGCCAGTCGGCCTTCTTCGTCACGGGATCGACCGGGATCGGCCCGAGCTCCTGCAGCCGCTGCGGATAACGATGATGCTTCGCGTGATAGCTGCGGATGGCGGCGCGGATCCGGGCCAGCGCCGGCGCCGGATTCGGCGGCTGCTCGCGCGCGCAGGCGAGCATCAGCGCCACCGCGACGGCTGCGCGAAGTGTCATTCTGAGCCGCGAAGACGGCGAAGAATCTCCTCGCGCTTGCCGGGAGATCCTTCGCCGTCTGCGCGGCTCAGGATGACACGGCACGGCTACGTGATCCCGACTTCGCTGTTGTCGCCGACCATGAAGCGGTACGCGGCCGGCTTGCGGTGGGTGCGGCCGATCTTCACGTTCTTTCCGATCAGGCTGGCCTCGATGCGGCCGTCGACGTGCTTGATGGTCGAGTTCTCCAGGACGATGGAGTTCTCGATCTCGCACTGCTCGACGACGCAGCGGTTGCCGATCGAGGTGTACGGGCCGACGTAGGCGTGGACGATGCGCGCGTCGCGGCCGATGATGGCCGGGCCGCGCACGACGGCGTCGACGATCTGCGCCCCCTCCTCGATCACCACCTTCCCCTCGATCTGCGACTCGCCGCGGATGTCGCCCCGCACGTCGCGGTCGAAGGTGTCGAGCACCGTGCGATTCGCCTCCAGCATGTCCTCGATCTTCCCCGTGTCCTTCCACCAGCCCTTCACGATGTGGGGGTGGACGGAGTAGCCGTTGTCGAGCAGCCACTGGATGGCGTCCGTGATCTCCAGCTCGCCGCGCTTGGAGGGCCTGATGGCCTTGGCCGCCTCGAAGATACGCTGGTCGAACATGTAGACGCCGACCAGCGCCAGGTCGGACTTCGGCTCGGCCGGCTTCTCCGTGAGCTGCACCACCGTGCCGTCGTCGGAGAGCTCCGCGACGCCGAATGACGACGGGTTGGGGACCTTGGTCAGGAGAATCTCGCTGTTGCAGTCGAGCGAGCGGTACTCCTCGACCAGCGGCGTGATGCCGTGCTGCAGCAGGTTATCGCCGAGGTACATCACGAACGGCGAGTCGCGCAAAAAGTCTTCAGCGGTGAGAACCGCGTGGGCCAGGCCGCGCGGCGCGTCCTGCTCGATGTAGTGCACCCTCGCGCCGTAGCGCGCGCCGTCCCCGATGCACTGCCGGATCTCCGGCCCCGTCTCCGGCGAGACGATGATGGCGATGTCCTCGATGCCCGCGGCCACGATGGCCTCGATGCCGTAGACCAGCACCGGCTTGTTCGCCACCGGGATGAGCTGCTTGGCCGAGGTGTAGGTGAGGGGCCGCATCCGGGTGCCTTTGCCGCCCGAGAGGATGAGGCCCTTCATGCGCAGATGGGTGCGTGTAGTCATACGTTCCTGGCAAACGATGAACGATGAAGGATGAACGATGAACGGCCCGCCCACCCGTTCATCGTTCATCCTTCATCGTTCATCGTTCTAATGCGTTCCGATCGTTCCGACGTTTTTGAGGGTCACGGCGATGCCGATGCTCGAGAGCGCGTGCTGGAGCGGATCGTAGACCAGGTAGCGGCGGTACTCGAAGGCCACCCCGTAGCACGAGCCGTTCGCGCCGATGAGGTAGCGCTGCTCGAGGAACGTCCCCTTCTTCGCATCGAAGTTGAGCTGGACGTCGGCGCGCATTCTATCCCGCCAGAGCTGCGAGCCGGTGTTGATCCGGAACTGGCTGGAGCGCGTGTCGAACGTGGTGCTCGGCGCCTGCATCGAGGCGAACCAGGTGAAGCTCAGGTACTTGTCGGATTGCCGCCCGGTGCCCACCAGGTTCGCCGAGAGGCTGGTCTGGTCGAGCTGGTGCGAGGTGCTGCCGAACGTGGCATTCGCATCCAGCGTGATCGACTGGTAGGGGTTCACGTGCAGGTTCGCCGTCAGCGGCGTGAACTTGTTCTGCTCGCCGAGGAAGGTCGTCCCCGTGCCGCCGCCCGTCGCGTTCGTGAACGGCTTCGACAGCGACGCCGTCTGGCGCAGCGAGAAGGAGAGGATGTCCCGCGCGTTGCCGTCCGGCCCCGCCTCCTTAGCGATGATGCGCTGCGTCAGCGAGTACTCCACCGAGTCGCGCACGATGGGCAGGAACGGCGAGTCGACGGTGTCGAAGCGGATGACCCGGTTCTGATCGTCGACGCTCGTCGTGTAGAGGTAGCGGAAGCGCGGCTCGATGACGTGCTTGAACTTCGAGAAGCCGCCCATCGAGCGGTTGTAGACCTTCGAGAACGACGGCCCGACGAGCTCCACCTGCCCCTGCGCGTAGAAGCGCCGCAGCGCCTCGTCCACCGCCACCTGCGGCGTGCCCGGGTTCTCCGCCGAGGCTTGGCTCAGCGACGAGGAGTAGAACGTCTGGCGGACGGAGATCTGCGGCTTGACGGAGAACCAGGCCGGCGTCCGTAACTGCAGCGACATCGTGGGGAAGATGTCGGTGCGGTAGTAGTCGGCGGTCGGGCCGTTGATCAGGCCGCTCGTGCGGAGGTGCGCAGTCGATGTCTCCATCGAGAAGTAGAGCGGCGAGCCGAGCACCCGCTGCGGGTACATCCGGAACTGCAGTGACGGGAGCTGCTCGAAACGCTGCTTGAGGATCGGCGAGGTCGGGTCGCCGAAGACGGCGCGCCCGAGGATGATGTCCCGCCGGTCGGCGAGGATGTTCAGCGAGTAGGTCGGCCGGTTCTTCGTCAGGTAGGCCGATGAGTAGATGTTCGACAGCGTGAAGATGCGCGGGTCGCGGTCGTACTTGCGGAAGAAGTCGAGGTCGGAGAAGTCCTGCACGTCGACGACGCCGCGGAAGCCGCCGGGCAGGTTCTCCTGCGCATGCTTGTATGCGTACTTCCACTGCTGCTTCGCCTTGTCGCCGCTCACGTCGCGCACGGTGTAGGCGTTCAGCTCGCCGAGCTTCACGTTCTCGCTCGGCAGGTATCGCACCGACGTCCCCAGCCCGTGGTATCCCTCGGCGTTGATGTCGGCGTAGAGCGTCGCGTCCGCGGACTCGCCGAAGGGGATGAAGTAGCCGACCTCCAGCCGCTCGCCGTACTCGCTGGAGCGGAGGATGCGCGGGATGAGGACGCCCTGCGAGCGGTCGCTCTTCGTCGGCCAGACCAACCGCGGCAGCCAGAAGATCGGCAGCTTGTGCGCGCGGAAGGTGAGGTCCTTCATGTGCGCGTAATCGTCGGTGCGCACCGTGGCCTCGCCGACGTGGAATGACCACGCCGGCCGGTCGATGTCGCAGGAGGTGAACGTCCCCTCCGTCAGCCGGTACGTATCGATGTCCAGCTTCTCGATCTTGTCGCCGCTGAAGTAGAGCGAGGGGTCCATCGTGCCGGTGGCCTTGAACAGCGTGCCGGTCTTGGAGTCGAGGTTGTAGACGGCGTGGTCCGCCGTCAGCCGCGTCGGTCCCTGATCGATGATGACGTGCCCCTCGGCCACCACGTCCTTGGTCTTGAGGTTGACCGTGACCTTGTCCGCCTGCAGCTTGATGTCCTGGTAGTCGACGTGAACGTCATTCTCCAGCAGCGCGTACTCGTCCTTCTCGACTTCGACCTTGCCCTTGGCCGTCCACTTGATCTCGCCGCCGCTCTGCTTCGGCCCGGGGACGAAGTGGAACTTGCTGTTCGTCTTGTAGAACTCGGACGCCGGCCCGAGATCCTTGGTCTGGGCGAGGAGGGGGAGTGTGGCTGTCAGGAGCGCGCAGAGCGCGAGCGGGCGGAGGCGAGTCATTCGCGGCGAGAAACCTCGGCGGGAATTGTATCCGAGGCCCGTTCGGCGGCGCGGCGCGTATCGCGGTCGATCTTGCTCATTTCCTGGATCTGCATCCGCAGCTTGATGATCTCGAGCTGGTAGAGGCGGGCGGTGTCGTCCGGACGCCCGCGCTGATGCCGCTTGCGCAGGGCGACCTCGTTCGCCAGCCGGACGAACTCGCGGTGGGCGCGCGGGTCGGCCCAGCCGGCGCGGCCGAGGCGGAGCAGCGGGTGGGCGGTGGGGCGGACGTCCGCGTCGTCGATGAAGCCGAGGGAAGCCTCGTGGCGCAGCTCGGCGCGGATGTCCGGCCACTGCTCGAAGACGACGACCAGGCC
>DATEOX010000518.1:0-9320 GCA_035273585.1 Thermoanaerobaculia bacterium | reverse complement strand
GCGCATGGGGCGAAGGAAAAGATCGGGAAGAAGGAGTTGTTGCAGGCGGTGGAGACGTACCGCGAGACGGTGCTGCAACTGACGCAATGAACGAAGACCTCTATCTGATTGCCGCCGTCCGGACGCCCATCGGCCGCTTCGGCGGAGGCCTGGCATCCCTCACCGCCGCGCAGCTCGGCACCGCCTCGGCGCGCGCGACGCTCGAGCGGAGCGGCATCGACCCTTCGGCCGTTGATGAGGTGATCTTCGGCAACGCGCGCCAGGCGGGAGTGGGACCGAACGTCGCGCGGCAGGTAGCCATCAGGAGCGGCCTGCGCCACGAGGTGCCGGCCTACACCGTGAACCAGGCCTGCGGCTCCGGCCTGCGGGCCATCATCAACGCCGCCGACCAGATCCGTCTCGGGCAGGCCTCGATCGTGCTCGCGGGCGGCACGGAGTCGATGTCGAACACGCCGTATCTGCTGACGCGCGCCCGATGGGGCAAGCGGATGGGGCATGACGAAGTGGTCGACGGCATGTACCGCGACGGCTTCATTTGCCCGCTCGCCGACGAGATGATGGGCGCGACCGCGGAGACGCTCGCCGACCGCTACGGCATCACCCGCGACGAGCAGGACGCGTACGCGATGGAGACCCAGCGCCGGGCCGGCGTCGCGTACGCCGAGGATCGGTTTCGGGATGAGATCGTGCCGCTGGAAGGCGTGGAGAAGGATGAGCACCCGCGCTTCGACACCGACCTGGGCTCGCTGGCCAGGCTGCCGCCGGTCTTCCGCAAGAATGGGACGGTGCATGCCGGCAACTCGTCCGGCGTGACCGACGGCGCCTCGTCGATGCTCGTCGCCAGCGGCGACGCGGTGGAGCGGCATGGGCTGCGGCCGATGGCGCGTATCGTCGGCTACGCGCAGGCGGGCGTCGATCCGAAGGTGATGGGCATCGGCCCCGTGCCGGCCACACGCAAGCTGCTCGAGCGCAGCGGCGTCCGGCTGGAAGACATCGATCTGATCGAGCTGAACGAGGCCTTTGCCGCGCAGGTGCTGGCCTGCGACCGGGAGCTGGGCCTCGATCGCGGGAAGCTGAACGTTCACGGCGGCGCGATCGCGCTCGGGCATCCGATCGGCGCGACCGGCGCGCGCATCACGACCACGCTTTTGCACGCCATGCAAACGCGGGAGAAGCGGCTCGGGCTGGCCACGCTCTGCATCAGCGGCGGCATGGGCCTCTCCCTGCTGGTGGAGCGCGCGTGATCTTCACCGACTCGCACTGCCACCTGACCATGGCCGACGCGGCGGCCAATCTGGAGCGGGCGCGGGCGCTCGGCGTTCGCGGCTTCGTCGTTCCCGGCACGAAGCTCGACGACGCGCCGGCCGCCGTCGCGATCGCGCAGGAGCATGCGGACGTCTGGGCGGCGGTCGGCTTCCATCCCCACGAGGCGAAGGACTGCGACGACGAGGCGTTCGCCGCCATCGAGCAACTGGCCGGTCACGACCGGGTGGTGGCCATCGGCGAGTGCGGCCTCGACTACCACTACGACCACTCGCCGCGCGACGTGCAGCGTGCGGTGCTGGAGCGGCACATCGCGCTGGCGAAGCGGATCGGCAAGCCGGTGATCATCCACAACCGCCAGTCGACCGCCGACCTGCTGGAGATCCTCGGCACGGCCGACGCGCGGGGCATCATCCACTCCTTCACGGAGAACGCGGAGGTGGCCAGGAAGCTGATCGACCTCGGCTACTTCATCAGCTTCTCCGGCATCGTCACCTTCCGCAGCGCCGACTCGCTGCGCGCCGCGGCGAAGTCGCTGCCGCACGAGCGGGTGCTCATCGAGACCGACACGCCGTATCTCGCTCCCGTGCCGTATCGCGGCCGGGACAACGAGCCGGCCTACGTCATCAAAGTGGCGGAGCTCCTCGGGCAGCTCTGGGGGCTGCCGCTGGAGGAGGTCGCGGCCCGCACCACCTCCAATTTCGAGGCCGCCTTCTCGGTTACACTCCCGCGCTGATGCAGCCCGACCTCTCCGTAGTCTTCCCCGTCTACAACGAGGAGGAGAACGTCCCCATCCTGCTCGACGAGATCGCCGCGGCGCTCGACGGCAAGGGGTGGACGTACGAGGTCATCGCCGTCGACGACGGCTCGAAGGACCGGAGCCTGGAGGTCCTGCGCGCGGCGAAGGAGAAGCATCCGACGCTGCGCATCCTGGCCTTCGAGAAGAACAGCGGGCAGACCGCGGCCCTCGACGCCGCCTGGCGCGCCGCGCGCGGCAAGTACGTCGTTTCATTGGATGCCGACCTGCAGAACGATCCGGCGGACATCCCGCCGATGATGCGCAGGCTGGAGGAGAGCGGCGCCGACATGGTCATCGGCGTGCGCGTCAACCGCCACGACACCTGGTCGCGCAAGATGCAGTCGCGCATCGGCAACAGCGTCCGGAACTGGATCACGGACGACGAGGTCACCGACACCGGCTGCTCGCTCAAGCTCGCCCGGCGGGCGGCCATCGAGCCGGTGCGCCTCTACACCGGCATGCACCGCTTCCTCCCCACGCTCGTCCGCCACGCCGGCTTCAAGGTGGTGGAGATGCCGGTCAACCACCGCGCGCGCAAGTACGGCGTCTCCAAGTACGGCGCGATGAACCGCGCCTTTCGCGGGTTGGCGGACTGCCTGGCCGTGCGCTGGATGGGAAAGCGGATGCTGCAGTACAAGGTCCGAGAGGACTCCTGAATGCGCGACTGGCACTGGGACCTCTGGCTCATCGTCGGCTTCGCCGGCCAGTTCCTCTTCGCCGCCCGCTTCATCGTGCAGTGGGTGTCGTCGGAGCGGAAGAAGACCAGCCACGTGCCGGTCCAGTTCTGGTACCTCTCGCTCATCGGCGGGACCATCACCGCCATTTACGCAATTCACCGCCGCGACCCGGTGTTCGTCATCGGTCAGCTATCGGGGCTGATCGTCTACGTCCGAAACCTGATGCTCATCCATCGCCATGCTCCTCCCGGAACAGCGCCAGACGCTCCTGCGGATCGCCCGTGAATCGATCGCCGGCTTCTTCGAGGGCCGGCGCCCATCGCTCGCCGCCGCCGATTTCGACGAGCCGCTGTGCCGCCCGGCCGGCGCGTTCGTGACGCTGACCAACCGAGGGGAGCTGCGAGGCTGCATCGGGTCGATTCATCCCGTCGCGCCGCTCTTTCAGGCCGTGTCGCAGAGCGCCGTCAGCGCCGCATTCCGCGACCCTCGTTTCCACCCTCTGCGCGCCGACGAGCTGCCGCTCATCCACCTGGAGATCTCGGTGATGGGGCCGATCGAGCCGACGGCGCCCGATGAAGTGGAGGTCGGCATCCACGGGCTGATCATCAGCCGCGGCCGCCAGGCGGGGCTGCTCCTGCCCCAGGTGCCGACCGAGTACGGCTGGGACCGGGAGACGTTCCTCCAGCACACCTGCATGAAGGCGGGCCTCCCGCGCGACGCCTGGCGCTCGCCGGACGTGCGCCTGGAGCGCTTCGCGGCCGAGGTTTTCGGGGAGTAGGGCGAACTATTTTCGTCTCTAAATAACTGATCTCCCGAGGCTTGCGCGGATGGCGGGCTGAGCAGGCAATAACCTTCGGCGCCGACCCGTTTTCGGATGCGTTCCGGAGGAGGCTGAATGACCAAACGGACCCTGGTGGACTCGCTTTCGATCCGCATCGCCAAAGCCCGCAGGAAACAGCAGTCCAGCCGGATCCTCCGCCTCCTCGGCGGACGGGGCGCCGCCACCCTCCTCCTCGGCGCGGCCCTCTCCATCGGCGGCGTCACGGAAGCCATCGACGGCGTGCACTTTCTGGTCGAGAAGGACCTCGACTCGGTGCGCGTCCTCAAGCAGAAGGGCGACGACGAGAAGGTCGTGGCCAATCTCCAGGACGGCTTCGCCGCCAATTCCGTCTTCAAGCTGGCCCAGGTCCTCCCCGACTCGCTCGTCTCCCGCGAGCGTTCGATGTTCGACTCGGCCTGGCTCCCCATCGACCGCACGCCGCCTCCGGCCGTGAAGCGCGACGTCTTCCATGTAGAGATGGCCCGCATCAGCGACGCCATCCGTCGCGAGTTTTTCGAGAACGCGATGCCGTACGGCGACCTGATCCACGCGAAGGCGGTGAAGTACGACGTCGACCCTGCGCTCGTGGCGGCGGTGATCGAGCAGGAGTCGCGCTTCCGCGAGCGGGCCCGCTCGCAGGTCGGCGCGCGGGGCCTGATGCAGCTCATGCCCCGCACCGGCCGCTGGATGGGCGCCCGCGATCTGTACGATCCCGAGCAGAACGTCGACGCCGGCGTGAAGTACATCAAGTACCTCCAGAAGCGCTTCCACGGCAACGTGAAGCAGACCATCGCCGCCTACAACGCCGGCGAAGGCAACGTGAAGCGCTACGGCGGCGTCCCCCCCTTCCGCGAGACGCAGACCTACGTGAAGAAGGTCATGCACAACTACGAGAAGCGCAACCGGGAACTGAAAAAGTACGCGGGCGGCGCCGCCGACACGCCGGACGGGACGCTGACGCTGCGGTAGGGCGTGCCGGCTTCCGGGCGGAGATGCACCCGTGCGGCCGCGCCGAGTTCGAGATCTCCGGCAATGACGCGGACGCGATGACCGCGCTGCTCAGTCGTCGCTGCAGCCGACGCGCTCCCGCGCGCGGCTGAGCCGATCGTTCAGTACTTCGGCCACCCCCACCTCTCCGACGTACCGCTCCTCCGCCAGCGCCTGCTCCTCGATCGGGTCGAGCTTCGCGCTTTCGCGGGCGAGGCGGGCACGGCGCAGGGCGGCGAGCCGCCTGATGCGGAAACGATCGGTCTCCTTCGCTCTGCGCATGACGTGATGAAACCCGCAGTCCGGCGGCACGAGACGTGCCGCCGGTGCCGCCGAGGAGTTCCATGAACGACTGGCGAGCTACTACGGCCGTGGCGCCATCACGCTGGCGATAAAGTAGGCAGCTCGGCTGCCGGGCCGAAGCCGGGCCGTGTCAGCTTCACACCAAAGTTAGGCGCCGCGGTTTGCCTGCGGAATAGCACGACACAACTTTGTGTACACTTCTTCGTGTGAAGCGCCGCGATTTGGAGAAGAAACTGGTTGAATGCGGCTGGCGCTTTCTTCGTCATGGGGCTCGACACGATGTGTGGACCGACGGCGAACGCGAAGAGTATGTGCCACGCCATCGGGAAGTGAACGAAGACCTCGGGCGAGCAATTTTGCGCAAAGCATGCAAGGACCGGACATGAGATTTGAGGGAAGACTGACCCGTGATGGGCGGTGGTGGTTGGCCGAGATTCCACTTCTCGATGCAAGAACTCAGGGCCATACACGACGTGAGGCCTTTGAAATGATCACAGACTGGGTGGAGACCGCGGTCAATCGCCGCGACTTTCGCGCGACGGTCCACCCAAAAGGACGCACGGAGTTCGAACTTGAAGGTTCTGACGCCGCAGCGATGATCGCGCTTCTGCTGCGTCGGCGCCGAGAAGCAAGTGGTGCATCGTTGAGAGACATGGCAACGCGCCTAGGCTCGAGTTCTCGGAATTCCTACGCTCGTTACGAACGTGGCGAAGCTGTACCGACCGTTGAGAAACTGGACGCGCTGCTTAGAGCCACATCGCCTGGCGGGGATTTCGTTATACGGGGGACTCGGTAGCCGCGCAGCCTGCGATCCGTTTCCGCGACGACGTACCGCGACGCTTGACAAGATTGCCGGCCGATCAGCGGCGCTTCTTCGTCGAGGTAGTTCAGTGACGCGCTGACTTCGGTCGGCACAACGTCCTTGGTGTAAGCTGCACGGCCGGTCCCGCGTGCCGAAGCCGGAGCGGCGGTTGCCGCCAAAGCCGTTCGTAGAACCGAGTCGCGAACTGCAGCCGCCGTGACGCCGTCACGCCGGCGATGAAGCAGCCGGCTCGGCCGGCGCACCGAAGCCGGGCCGTGCCAACTTCACACCAGAGTTAGCCGGCACGGCGAAACGTTGGCCTGTGCGGGCCGTCGGCTTTGGTGTATTCGGCGAACGTTGGGACGCGGGTGAGATCGGGTTTCACCTGCTCAAAGAACGTTTCAAGTGCGAAAGCAGCAATATTTGCCGGCACCGCCAATGTGATGTTGGTGCCCGGAAATCCAGCATGGAGAACGCCGACGACAGCACCATCGTCGGTTCTGAATATTGGTGAGCCGCTCGCTCCACCTTGACTCATAATGTCCACCGTGAAGCCGTGCGGTGTGGGACAGGGAAACGGCAACACACTACTCACGATTCCGTGGCGAAGGAATGGCGTCAACTGATTTACGCCGCCGTACACCACCAGCGGATCAGCGCCGAGCGGGAACCCTGCTGTGGCGACGGACATGCCGATCCGAATACTCCGAGGCTCAGTCACAAGCGTCAGAGCAGGAACATCACGCACATTGAGCTGTATGAAAGCGAGATCAGGAACTGCCTCGCCGTAGTACTCGCCGTTCTCGACGGAGAACTGAGTTAGCAGATCGTAACGAACGATCTCGACGACGGCCGCGCCAATGCCGTAGTCGCCTTGCTCGTGCCGAGTAACCTCCGAGAACACGAGCGCGAACGCTCCCGGCTCGTTTGTATCTGGTGTTCTGGGCAGCGCCCGTAGAGCTTCAGCCACGTGTCGGTTGGTTATGACAATGCCACGCTCGTCTGCGATGAATCCGCTACCGATGAGCGGCGGAAAAGGAGGTGGCTCTGCACCCTTTGCGATCGAAAGCTTCGAACCGAAAGCCACGATGGACGGTCTGATCTTCTCGAAAGTTTCGACCAGGGTTAGGTTCATGGTCTTGTCACCCGTTATCTCATGACGAAGGGTAGCTCAGAGTGGCTTGCGACGCGTTGATTTGTGCCCGGCTAACGTCCTTGGTGTAAGCTGCACGGCCGGTCCCGCGTGCCGAAGCCAGAGCGGCGCGGCGGTTGCCGCCGATGACGTGCGGAGCACCGAGTGGCGAACTGCAACCGCCGTCACGCTGGCGATGAGGCAGGCAGCTCGGCTGCCGGGCGGAAGCGGGCCGTGCCAGCTTCACACCAAAGTTAGCCGGTCGCCAGTTCACTCGACGATGAGCAGCATACGCGGCTTGAGTTCATGCCACCGCGCGAAGAGCCGTGGAAGTACCGGCTCTATGTCAGCGATATCGTTGCTTGGAACGCGAAGCAGTGCAAAACTGATGTCGAAACTGGCGAGATTCTGCTGATGCTGAATGCTCTTGTCGATGGTGATGAAGACGTTGAAATCGCCGGATATGCGACGAAGCAACTGGCCGTTCTTGTAGCCGCTCAGACCAGCATCGGTTACCGTTGATACGAAACCGCGATCGCGAAAGTGTCTTTTGAGCCGCCGAGGCAAACATTCATCGAGCAGAATGCGCAATCAATAGATCCTTCGCCTGCTCGATCGCCGCCACGGCCTGTTCGCGGGAGACACTTGGAAAATCTTCCAAAAACTCGCTCAGTGGATGGCCACCCTCGATGTAGTCGACCAAAGCTTTGAAAGGTACTCGGGTGCCCAGGAATACCGGGGTACCTCCAAGAATCTCCGGGTCGGAATGGATTACCTGAGTCTCGTTTGACATCGGTGGAGATGATACCAAGTTTGCTGCCAATCCGGCCTCGCGTCGCGTCGATGCGATGAAGTTCGTGGCGGTGATGAAAGGTTCTAGAGGTTCATCGCGACCACCATCGGTCAAAAACGTGCGTCTCGCATCGGTTCCTTCGCCTGTGCAGCCTGCGAAAGCGCCGAACCCATCCGGCTAATTCTGACTTCGGCAGCAACCGAGGTATCGGAAATGCAGCTCTCGCCGTCTGTCTATCCCGGAACCGCGACTCAGGGCTCGCTCTGTAGACATACGCTACGAAGTTGGGAAATGCTCCGCAAAATACGACGGGGCAAGTGCGATCCCGCCACCTCGCTGCAGCCGACACGCCGGCGGCGTGCGGCTGAGCGGAAATGCGATCGCACGTGTGCAAGAGATGTCCTGCTGTGGAGGTCGCATATCCATGGGCCGTTGGCGCTTTATCCCCGGAAGCGTGCGGACTGAACTAGCCAAAGGGCCGCATACACGTTTGGTTCGCGCGCCGGGCGACGGCGCTGAAATGACGCGGCATCGGATGAATACGGCCGCGGAACGCATCGATACCACCGCATCTGGGATGGGATGAATGCGATGTACGATCGCATTCATCCGACCTGACATCGCATGAATCTCGTCCGGAGGACAGTGAATGCGACGGCGGAACGCGGTTCGCGTCGTCGGCCCGGCAGCCGAGTTGCCTGCCGTGATCCGCTCAGTACCGCGGCCACCTCACGTCGGCGGCGTACGGCTCCTCCGCCAGCGCCTGCTCCTCCGGCGGCACGAGACGTGCCGCCGTCGGCGGGTGGGACGCCGGCTCGCGCCTCTCTCCTTAACTTGCCTCTTCCCTTCACTTTGCGCTAACGTAGACCGACAATCTGGGAGGGGATGATGGTCAGTGTGCGTCGGGTGGTTCCCGTTCTCCTGCTCGTGATGGCGTTGCCGGCCCTGGCGGCCAGGCCCAAACAGTCGTCACATCCGCCGCGCGAGCTGCATCGCATCGGCGATCACTACACCGCTTACTACCCTCCGGATCCCGCTGCGTATCCGCCCAACGCCAGGACCTACGCCATCAAGCAGGGCGACACCCTCTGGGCCTTGGCCAAGCAGTTCTACGGAAACGCCTACCTCTGGCCGCAGCTCTGGGAATCCAACACCTGGATCACCGACGCGCACTGGATCTATCCCGGTGATGTCCTCCTCGTGGAAGGGGAAGCCTCCAGCGCCTCCACCGCCACGACCACGGGCGCGACGACGACCACCGCTGGCACGGCCGGCAGCGGCCAGACGACCATCATCGGCGGAGGGACGCCCGTCCCGATGCCCTCCCAGGAGACCGACCTCGGCACGGGCGAGGCGCTCGGCCAGATCGTTCCCGCCGCCCTCACCTCCTCGCCGGTCCCCATCGGCACCGACGCCGACATCTACTGCTACGGCTACATCGGCGATCCGAACGAGCCGATGCCGAACTTCATCGAGTCCTTCGAAGACGTACAGATCCTCTTTCAGCAAGGCGCGCTGCAGCAGACCAACGGCGTGTCGCAGGGAGAGCTCGTCTACGTCAGCGGCGGGACATCGACGGGCATCGTGGCGGGCGAGACCTACATCATCGTCGAGCCCGGAGAGCTGATCAAACATCCGCGCACGGGCGAGACGCTCGGCCGGCACTGGGACTTCCGCGGCCAGGCGCGCATCCTCTGCGCCGAGGACACGAAGTCGCGGGCCATCATCTCCCAGTCGTGCAAGG
>DATEOX010000517.1:0-7636 GCA_035273585.1 Thermoanaerobaculia bacterium | reverse complement strand
GAGGGGTACGCACAATGAAAACGCGGGACGATTTCATTGTGGCGGTACAGTGGGATCAGGGGATATACAGCACTGTGGATGGCAGGTTAATTATGAGTTAGGCGCGCGGACCCCAATTTTTGCGAGTGCCACCGGCGAAGCGCCAAGTTATGCGCTATCGCTTTCACAACTTTCTCGGCGGAAGACGCCGCGTGCGAGGCCGCGCCCCTCCGGGTGCCAAAACGTGGCTGGGTAGGGATTTTGGGGAGTCGTGCCCCTCCCACTCAAGGAGGAACTAACTGTGAACCGTAGAGTTACAGGTGCTGGACTCATGGTTGTTATTGCACTCTCGAGTTTCGCGGCGAATAACTTCGGCCGATTTATTGGAGCAGTGCACGCGGAATGGCTCGATGACGGACGCAAGATGCGATTACTGAAGCCTTTTGCCTACGTTAGCCTGACGGAGCTGCCGTGCGCGGAGTAGCAACGACTTCAATGTCGATAGAGCTCACCAACTCCTGCTCATCCTTCGTTCGCGTCTTCTTGAAAACTCCTTTCACGCCCTCTTTCGTAAAAGAAAACGTGAGTTGTATACCGATCGACATTCGAGGCATATGGTAGATGAATGGCGAATCCTTGTACTTACCACTTTCAAATTCGCGGCGTAGCTTCACGGAGGCGTCGGAAAACGCCGTAGTAAGCTGGTCGAGTAGGTTGTCGACCGCAAATGCAAGTTCAGGGAGTTCACCCATTACTCACCTCGAGTATCGAGAGGCCGAATGGCGACGCGAAACGCTACTGTAGATCGGGCGTCTCCGGGCGCTGCAAAGTCCACTCGGATACTGTCAGGCATTTCACCGTTCGCCGGAGCCATATCGAGTCCGACGCAAAGACTCACGTCAAGTGCGTCGACCACAAAAAGCGGCTGGTCGCCTTCCGCGATAGCCTTGTTGCGCCGACTGACGATCTGCGCGTCAGTGCGCGCACGGGCAAGACTCTTCTGAAACGCGACGATAACCTCTTCAAGCGTCGGTCGTAGTTCTGGTACGTCCGCCATAGGTCATCACCGATTATTGCTCAGCGCGAGGTTTCGCGGCGAGAAGTATTTTGATCCGGCTCGACGCTTCCTCTTTGAATCCGAATGTGCTCTTGTAAGAAGCGTTTACGGAGAAGGCACCAAGGCCCAAGCTTCCTCCAACGCTCACGTCCGAGCTTCGCTGCACCGAGATAGCGACGTTTACTTCGATTTCTGCGCTATTAATCGTAAAGATAATGTCCGGCTTGGGCGGTGGCGGTTGGTTAGGTGCAGGCGTCGGTGCCTGAGCTAGTGCGCGATTCGCTTCCGCTACTGCCAATCCCAGATCTCGGATGAACTCTGGAAGCGGCGCGGCGAGCAGTTCTTCGGAGGGGCGAGTGGGGCCAGGCATGCGAAGTCTCCTTCCTTCTGACGTATATTAAGGAGTGTACGCACGCGGAATTTCCCTACCTCGGCGAAAGCGCCGGCCCCAACTTTGGTGTGAAGCTGTCTGAAGCAGGAACGCGTCTTGTTACGCAGGAGTTACATTAGGCGTTACGGGCGTTACGCTGCCGAAACAGGCGAACGGTCGACCATGCGTCACGCGATAGTGCTCGCGGTTCTCTTCCTCGCCGTGTCATCTGCTGCTGCGCCGCATGGCGTCAAGGCAGCCAAGGCAGGTGCACAGCGCATCCCCGTCGCCACCACCCTCCACTTCGCCTTCTACAGCGACTTCGACACGAACCTCAACGACGCGCTGATCGCCGCGGGTCTGGCGCGGAAGAAGGGCAAACCGGAGCTGTTCCACGCCGGCGACGAGAC
This sequence comes from Thermoanaerobaculia bacterium, assembly GCA_035273585.1. Taxonomy (GTDB): domain Bacteria; phylum Acidobacteriota; class Thermoanaerobaculia; order Gp7-AA8; family Gp7-AA8; genus JAFAVZ01. Next base: position 5,820 of record DATEOX010000517.1, on the reverse strand, counting down.
GGCGTGTTTCGGGAAGCTGCCGCCTTCGCGGCGGGCGGGGTGGGAGGGGGCGGTCGGCTATTACGCGGAGATCATCTCGCCGGTCGAGTTCGGGGCGCGGCAGCAGTATCTGTTGCGGATGCAGCTCGTCGGGTTCGATGGCAGGGAGCAAAAGGCCGAAGACAAGGAGTTCGTCGAGATTGCGCGCAATTTCAGGGCCGTGGCGGCGCCGGCGTACAGGGCTTGCCGGTGGGCGGCGCAGGACATGATGAACCGGGCGTGGATCCGGGAGTTGCAGCCGCGGCTGGCGGCGGACGAAGACAAGATCGCCGAGCGGATCCAGGGGCTTTACAAGAAGCGGTGGCGGAAGCTGCCGATGCTGATCGACGTCGTGGAGACCGTCGACTGGAGCGGGGCGAACACGTCGTGGTCGGATGAGGGACAGGGCGACATCCTGATCGCGCGGTTGCCGGGCGGGCTGGCGGCGCTGGAGCTCGCGTTCCACGAGGCGTCGCACATCCTGATGGACCGCGGCGATCCGGTGCGGCGGGCGCTCGAGGACGCGGCCAAAGCGGCGGACGTCACCCTGCCGCGCGAGCTGTGGCACGTCGTGCTGTTCTACACGACCGGCGAGGCGGTGCGGCGTGCCCTCGACGCGCGCGGGCCGTCCGGCTACACGCCGATCTTGTACGAGATCTTCGCCAAGGGGACGTGGGGGCAGTATCGCCAGGCGCTGGAGAAGAACTGGCGGCCTTACATCGATGGCGAGCGGTCGCTCGACGAGGCGGCCGCGGCGTTGATCGCTTCGCTGCCGAAGCCGGCCCGCAGCGTCAAATAGCGCTCGCTCGACTCCAGGACGCGCGCCGTCTCTTCGGCGGTCAGGGCGGGCATCTCGATCGAGTGGAAGCCCGACTCCTCCAGCGCGGCGCGGCGGCTGGTGACGACCATGCGCACCAGCGGGTACTTGGCCTTGAAACTGGTGATCGCGCGCAGCGCGTCCTGTGGGTAGGTGGCCTCGTCGAAGCCGTCGAGCAGGCAGAGCACGCGTCCCTTGCGCAGGGCTCCGCGCAGATAGCGGGACGTCACGCGTGCGTAGCGGTTGACCGAGCGGATGGCCAGCAGCTCGAGGTCCGTGCCGGGCCAGAAACGCAGGGAGATCAGGATCGGGATGGTCGCCGTCTTCGGGTGCTCCACGAGCTGCGTGGCGGTGAGGACGGCGAGCTGGTGAAGGAGCGTCGTCTTTCCCGCTCCGCCCGACCCGGTGACGAGCACCCCGCGCGCGCTTTGCTCGAGCACCCGCTCCTCCACCGTGCCGCGGTCCATGTACGGGCGGATCGTGATGGCCGTGATGCGGTCGGCGAGAACAGTGCCGTACGAGACGAGCTGCCGCGCCTCGCGCGAGACGATGAACAGCAGCCTTCGGGCGACCCCTTCGCCCACCCGTCCCAGCACCGAGAGCTCCGCCGCGCGCAGCCGCCGCTCGACGATGATCAGGATGATGACCGCGCCGATGAGCTCCGTGGCCAGGTTGAGCCAGAGGTTCGCCCACTCCGCGCGCCGCGTCAGGAATGCGGCGGCCACGAGCAGGACCGCAAACGCCAGCAGCGCCGCATAGACGAGCAGCGACGGCGGCTCGGCCACAGGTGCGGGAGGCGGTTGGGCGGGAGGCTGTGCCGGCAGAGGCTCGGCCATGCGGAAAATGATACCTAGATCGCACGCCTCAGCGCCGCCCGCGCCAGCAGGCGCGTCGAGTCGAGCGTCGGCAAGGGCGAGTTCGCGTCGCTCATGATCAGCGGGATCTCCGTGCATGAAAGGGCTACGGCCTCGCAGCCCTGCTCTTTCATGTGCGTGATGACGCCCTGGAAATAGGCGACGGCCTCCGGTTTGAAGACACCCCAGACCAGCTCGTCCATGATGATGCGGTTGATCTCTTCCCGTTCGGCGGCCGTGGGGCGGACGTAGTCGGACGGGTAGACGTCGCTCTCGACGAGATAGCGCGTGCCGGTCAGGCCGATGCGTTGGAACCCGCGCGCGGCGGCCTCGGCGCCGACGACGAGGGCGATGTGCAGCCAGGGGAGCGGCGAGCGGGCCTCGATGTACGGCAGCGCCTGATGGACCGTGTTGTCGGGGCAGATCAGAAAGTCCGCTCCAATCGCGGCGAGCTTCGTGGCCGAGTCGAGCATCAGCTCGCCCACGCCCGCCCAGTCATCGCGGTAGATGCACTTCATGTACTCGGCCAGCGAGTGGTTGTGCATCGAGATCTCGGGGTGGTCGTGCGGGCCGAGGTATTGCGCCCCTTCGATGCAGATCGTGCGGTAGCAGAGCGCCGCCCCTTCCGCGGAGCAGGCGACAATCCCGATGTGCTGCGGCATGCGGGCGATGCTACCGCACCGCGGTGCGCGCCGGCGTCGCGAACCAGTTGTCCGCGGCGCTCTTCATCCACATCACCTCGAAGCCATCACCGGACCACCGGACGGATGGCGCCTGATCGCCGCCCGCCTCCGCCGCCACCGCGAAGTCAGGCGATGCGATGCCGGCAGACGAGACGCGGGACGCGTAGATATCGCCCGGCCAGTTCCGCCACGACTCCCAGGCCACGAGGAAGCCGCCCTCCGGGGCGGCGGCGAGGGCGGGATGGCGGGCGGGGGCAGCGGCGAGCGCGAGAGGCAACGGATCGAGCACGAAGCCGGCGGACGACACCCGCGCGCCGAGGATCGACTGCGAGGCGTCCTGCCAGACGCAGAGGAAGAGCGAGCCGTCGAACGCCACCCGCGGATCGACGCCGGCCTCGGGCGAGACATCGAACGGGGCGCCGATCGGGGTGCCGGAGGGCGACAGGAGGAGGCCGACGGCGCGATGCGAGGTGCAGTCGGTCCAGACCGCCAGATGGGCGGTGGGGGCGGAGGCGAGGGAGGGGGCGGATACACACGCACCCGCGGCGAGCGCGACCGGCTGAGCGTCGCCGTCCGTCGCCCGCGCGCGGAGCGTCCCGGAGGGGTCGACCCAGAGGACGAGCGGCGCGGCGCAGGCGACGGAGGCGGCGAACAGGAGCGGGACGAGGAGGAGCACCGTGGGGCGGGGCATGATCGACTTCTGGTACGTCCCTGCCGTTGGGAGCGTCTGCTATAATCCGCGCGCGTTTCAGGCAATTTTTTCCGATGGACGCAAAATCCGACTCGACCACCGTCGAGATCTTTGGACAAACGTATAACGTTCGTGGGGAAGGAGACCCGGACTATTTAACGGAGCTTGCGCGGTTTGTCGATTCGAGGATGCGCGAGGTAGCGGCTCAGGTCGCGACCGTGGATCCGATGAAGATCGCCATCCTGGCGGCACTGAACATCGCCGACGAGTTCTCACGATACCGGAAGCAGCGGGAAGATGCCGCGGATGCCTGGATCGAGAGGACGGAGGAAATTTCGAACCGGCTCGGCAAGGTAATCAGTTGAGCCAAGTTCAACGAAGCAAAGTTGTCGGAGTCCCTGCAGAGTGCGTGATGAATGATCTAACGCTTGAACCGATGCTTTTCTTACTTCGGGTGCCCGCGTCTCGGGTCGCGTGCACGCCTTCGCCGCGAAAGCCGCGGTATCGGAAGGTAGCCTAAACGACACGACTAGGGCGCCCACCTGTTTTGGCAGGTTCAAGTAAGAATCCCTCACACGGCTCAGGCGGGGTTCTCCGATTTTTGGTTTCCTCCACTGCGTAAGCCTCCCCCCACCGGGAGGTGCAGTTTTGAATACATTGATTGCAGTTCTGATCGGCCTCGCGGGCGCCGTGGTTCTGGCGCTCGTCTGGAGGGCCGTGTCCCGCAAGAGCGCTCAGGCCCAGCTCGACGAGGCCCGCCGCTCGGCCGAGCGCATCATCGAGGACGCCCGCAAGTCCGCCGAGTCGCGGGTCAAGGAAGCCGACCTCGAGGCGAAAGAGAAGCTGCTGCAGATGCGGTCCGACTTCGACCGCCAGGCCCAGCAGCGCCGCGACGAGATGAAGAACTCGGAGCGGCGCCTGCAGCAGAAGGAAGAGAACCTCGACAAGAAGACCCTGCAGCTCGACACCCGCATGGCCGAGGTGGAGAGCCGGGACAAGGCCCTCGGCGGCCGCGAGAAGCGGGTCGAGGAGCGGGAGACCGAGCTCGACCAGCTCGTCGAGGAGCAGCGCCACCGCCTCGAGCAGGTGGCCGGCCTGACCGTCGAGGAAGCCAAACGGGAGCTCATCAAGGGCATCGAGAATGAGGCCAAGCTCGAGGCGGCCAACATCATGAAGCGCATCGAGACGGAGGCCAACGAGCTCGGCCACCTCAAGGCGAAGAAGATCCTCGGGATGGCCATCCAGCGGATGGCGTCCGACTACGTGGCGGAGAACACCGTCTCCGTGGTCGACCTGCCGTCCGAGGACATGAAGGGGCGGATCATCGGGCGCGAGGGGCGGAACATCCGCGCCCTGGAGCTGGCCACCGGCGTCGACCTCATCGTCGACGACACCCCGGAGGCGGTCATCCTCTCCGGCTTCGATCCGATCCGCCGGGAGATCGCCCGTATCTCGCTCGAGCGGCTGATGCAGGACGGCCGGATCCACCCGGCGCGCATCGAGGAGCTGGTGGAGAAGGTCCGCCAGGAGCTCGACCAGAAGCTGTTCGAGGAGGGGGAGGCCGCGGCCTTCTCGCTCGGCATCACCGACATCCACCCGGAGGTGCTCAAGCTCCTCGGCAGGCTCCGTTACCGGACGTCGTACGGGCAGAACGTGCTCGTCCACTCGCTGGAGGTGGCGCAGCTCGCGGCGCTGATGGCGGTGGAGCTCGGCGTCAACGACACCATCGCCAAGCGCGGCGGCCTGCTGCACGACATCGGCAAGGCCATCGACCGGGAGATGGAGGGGACGCACCTCGAGCTCGGCCGGCAGGTGCTGGACAAGTACGGCGAGCGGCGGGAGGTCATTCACGCCATGGAGTGCCACCATGGCGACTACGATCCGACGACCGTCGAGGCGGTGCTGGTCAACGCCGCCGACGCGCTCTCCGCCGCGCGCCCCGGCGCCCGGCGGGAGATCCTGGAGAACTACGTGCATCGCCTGGAACGGCTCGAGTCGATCGCCAATTCGATGGAGGGCGTCTCCAAGAGCTTCGCCATCCAGGCCGGCCGCGAGCTGCGCATCATCGTGAACTCGGAAAAGATCACCGACGAGCAGTCGATCTGGCTCTCGAAGGACGTGGCCCGCAAGATCGAGTCCGAGCTGCAGTACCCCGGACAGATCAAGGTGACGGTGATTCGGGAGATGCGGGCGGTGGATTACGCCAAATAGTTGTTGGTTGTTGGTTATTGGTTGTTAGTGAGAACCGGCGGCCGGCAACCAGCAAAACCGTTATCGGTTGTCAGTTGTCAGTAGACCGACAACCGATAACTGACAACCGATGACGGTTCTACCAACAACCAACAACCAACAACTAACAACCAACAACTCATGATCAGAGTCCTCTACATCGGCGACGTCGTCGGCCAGCCCGGCCGGCGCGCGCTTCATGAACGACTGGAGCGCGTCGTCGATCGGGAGCGCATCGACTTTTCCATCGTCAACATCGAGAACGCCGCCGGCGGGTTCGGCGTGACGGAGGCGATCATGGAGGAGCTCTCCGAGCTTCCCATCCACGCCTACACGTCCGGGAACCACATCTGGGACAAGAAGGACTTCGTCGACAACTACGAGCACTACCCGCACGTGATCCGGCCGGCGAACTATCCGGCCGGCAATCCCGGCAAGGGGAAGGTCGTTCGCCAGACGGCCGGCGGCGTGAGCGTGGCCGTGATGCAGTTCATGGGCAATGTGTTCATGGCCCCGATCGACAACCCG
>DATEOX010000516.1:0-8482 GCA_035273585.1 Thermoanaerobaculia bacterium | reverse complement strand
CGACGATGATGGGCCTCTTCGACCTGAAAGCGATGTTCGGGGCGACCGAAGAGCTCTGGTTCCCGGAGTGGGATTTGAAGGGCCAGCCGTGGAATTCGGATTTGTATGAGAAGTGGTCGCCGGCGAATTATGTGCAGAACTTCAAGACGCCGTGCCTGGTGATCACCGGCGAGCGCGACTACCGCGTGCCGTACACGCAGGGGTTGCAGATGTTCACCTCGCTGCAGAAGATGGGAGTGCCGTCGCGCCTGATCGTCTACTCCGAGGCCGGGCACTGGCCGAGCTGGTACGAGATGGCTCTCTACTACACCGCCCACCTGGAGTGGTTCCAGAAGTACCTCGGCGGCGGCGGGCCGCCCTGGTCGACGGAGGCCTTCCTGCGCAACGCGGTGTTCGACGCGAGCGGCAAGCGGGTCGAGCCGGAGAAAGAGAAGGTGGAGGTCACGCAGGGGAAGCCGGACGTGAAGCCGCAGTGAGCCTGTCATCCTGAGCGAAGCGAAGGATCTCCTCGTGCTTGCCAGGAGATCCTTCGCCCTCTGCGGGGCTCAGGATGACACGGGGGATGACTGGGGTGAAGCCGCGGTAGCGCGCGAGACCTCGTCGTCCATCCGCCCGGCCATCATCAGGAAGAGCATCCGGTAGTCGGCGAAGAGGGAGTAGAACGGGTGGCCGAAGGTGGCCGGCTTGTTGTGCTCGACGAAGAAGTGGGCGTACCAGGCGAAGGCGTAGCCGATGAGCGGCGCGCCGAGGAGGAACCAGAGGCTGACGGCGAACGCCAAGCCGATCGAGGCCAGGGCGAGGATCGAGCCGGCGGCGTGGAGGACGCGGGTACGGGGTTGCGAGTGGGCCCGGACGTAGTAGGGCCAGAAGTCGGAGAAGGAGCGGATCTCCGTCGGCATTGCCGGTCATCCTGCCATGGAAGGGCGTGGCACTTCAATTGCTCGCATCGGAGTCACCATGGCGCAGGATTTCGAGCAGCTCTTCAAGGACCTCTTCGGCGAGCCGCTGAGCCGGCTGACGCAGTTCCAGACCGACCAGATGAAGCGGCTCACGGACAAGCTCCAGGAGCTGGCCCGCGAAGCCGTCAAGGACGACATCGCCAAACTGCACGAGGAGATCAACACCCTCCGCGCGCGGCTGGCGACGCTGGAGGCCGAGCGCGCCGAGGCCGCCGCCGACTCGCTCGAGTCTTCATTCTGACGGGCGCTTTTTCCGCAGGTGCGAGACGAACGTGTGGTCGATGAAGATCGCCGTCTCGTGGACCGTCCGGACGCCGCCGCTCGTCGAGATCGTCGGCGCATACGCGACGTGAACGCTGCCGTCCAGCCACTCGATCGGCATCGAGACGCGCAGCGCAGGCCGGAAGTCGGCCCAATGCCAGCGGTCCGTCCGCTCCGAGCCGAAACCGAGGATGGCGTTGATGCGCAGCTTGTGAAAGGTGAGCTCGTTCAGCCGGTACAGATACGTCAGGCGCTGCAGGCGGTGCCCGTCCTCGGCGCGGCGGTTGAGATAGACGACCGTGCCGAGGATGTCGAAGCGCCGCAGTGGCAGCCGGACGTCCATCTCGCTGCCGAATTCGTACTGGCGTGAACCGTCCAGCGCCGTCGGCGCGTTGTCCGGATCGCGCGCTGCGTATTGCTCGACGGCGAGCGTTACGAGGTAGCGGCTGACGATCTGGTCGTCCTCGGCGTCCTTCCGCAGCCGGACGTTTTGCGCGCGGTAGAGCGCGAGCTGCACGTTGCCGCGGTAGCGAGGGATGCGCGCGTCGCCGCGCGCGCCGAGGGCCGTGAAGTTCACGTTCACCTGCGCCGGGCCGGAGTAGAGGCTGTTCGTCACCCGGACGAAGCCCACCGGCTTCTCGCTCGGTGTGCCGAGCCACTCGTACTTCGAGACGCCGCCGGCGAAAACGCGGGCGATGTCGTACGTGTTGCCGCGCTCGACCATGCGGATGCCGCTGCCGTCGAACAGGCCGCCGCGCAGCCGCGGGTCGACGAAGTCACTCAGCTCGAAGACGTCGAACTCCTGCGCCGCGGCGCCGCCGGCAAGGAGCGCGAGGAGGAGGGCGAAGAGCAGGCGGCGGATCATGGTCACGGCTCCAGCCGGAACGTCACCTGGTTGCGCAGGATGCTCTGCTGCTCGCGGGCGAGGCGCCGCTCGACGTCGTTCGTGCCGCGGCCGCCCGCGTTGCGTGGCGCCGGGCCGTTGACGATCACGCTGCGGTTCGTCGCGTTGCGCAGCTTGTCGTAGTCGAAAGGCCCGGCGGCGAAGGTGAGGCCGTCGAGCAGGATGCTCATCCGGATCTTCTCCGCGAAGCCGAGGTCGCAGACCTTGCCCGGCGCGCGTGTCGATCCCTGCTGCGTCGGGGCGGCGCCCGCCGACCGCGGCTCGCGCGTGTAGACGATCTCCGCGGCGGCCGGCATCGAGTCGAAGGCTAGCTTCCAACCCTGCTGGTCGCAGCGCAGGCGATAGCGGGCCACGCAGACCTCGTCGCCGTTCTCCGTTTCGATGGACGGCGTGGGCATGGCGCAGGAGCTGGCGATGCCGCACAGCCGGGTGCAGATCCGGGCGCCGCTCATCGCGGTCCGAAAGCCCTCGGCACGCCAGATGCCGGCGTTGGCGGTGGCGATGAGCGGCCGGACGTTGTTGCCGTCGAAGCGCACGAGGTCGATCTTGTTGGGCGCGGCATTGCCGCAGCCCTCGAGCTCGATGTACACCGCTTTCGGCATCGAGCTTTCCCGGCACCAGTTCGCCGCATTCGCCGTCCCGGCGAGCAACATCACAAGCATTGGCAGCAGTCGCTTCATACGTCCCCCATCATCCCGACGATCCAGGAGCCGATCTGCTTGGCCGGCGTCCGGTCCGTGCGGGGAGTCGTGGTCTCGCTGGCATTCGTCGATTCCTGCACGCGGGCGGTCAGCGTCACCTTTCCGGATGCCATGGCCTCCCGCACCTCGGCCGCGGTGTGGCCCTCGGCCGGCGTGAACTGGCCGGCGCTGAGGCGGAGCAGCTTGTTCTCGCGCGGCATGACCAGCGCGTCCGTGCCTTTCTTGAGCACCAGCTCCTGCGCGGGTAGCGGGATGCCTTCGAAGGTGAGCTCGAAGCCGCGCAGCATCGCCGGGCGGTTGCCGTCGTTCGACACCGCCACGCAGAGGTCGTCCTTGTCGCCGTCGACGATGAGCACCGAGGTCTCCGAGTTGCGGTGCATCCACTCTCCGATCTTCGGCGCGACCGTCCCCAGCACGGAGAAGATCGCGAGGAGAAGCGAGAGCACGATGGAACTCCCGGGCACGAAGACGCGCCAGTCCTGGTACGCACCGCATGGCCTGCAGACGGTCGCCTCGCGCGGGATCTCCTCGGCGCAGCGGCGGCAGAACTTCATCGCCCGGGCCGGCTTCGGCACGTTCACTACCGGCGGCGGAGGCACCTCCACCGGACGTTTTCCGATCTCAAGACGGGGTTCCATCACCTGGTTAGTGACGAACGACCGGCGCGCGTTTCAGCTAAAACGCGTAGCCCAGCGTGATGAAGTACGAGAAGCGGTGCTCGTGCTTCCGTTTGTCGGGGTTGTAGCCGATGTCGAAGCGCAGCGGGCCGACCGGCGACAGATAGCGCAGGCCGGTGCCGATGCCGTAGCGGATGTCGCCGAACTTGATCTGCGAGTCGCGGTAGACCTGTCCCGCGTCGACGAACACCGCGCCGCCGACGCTGCTGAAGATCGGGAAGCGGTACTCGGCGTTCATCACCAGGAGGCCGTTGCCGCCCACCGGCGCGACAGTGCCGTCCGGCAGCAGGATGAGCGTCCCGACGCATTGCGGATCGACGGCGGTGCCGTCCTCATTCGTCTCGCAGATGGTGCCGAGCCGGTCGAGCGGGAAGGCGCGATGCGAGTTCTCGCCGCCCGCCGTGAAGCGCTCCGACAGCGGCACTTCCGTCCCGGCGATGGGATGGGTCATGCCGATGCGGCCGGAGAGGGCGAGCGTCGAGCGGCCGAGCGGCAGGTAGTAGCTCCCCTGCGTGAACGTCTTCAGGAACCGCGCGTTGGCGCGGAAGAGCTCGAAGGCGTACTCGATGGAGGCGCTGGTGAAGAAGCCGCGGTGCGGGTTGAGCGGATCATCGCGCCGGTCCCAGAAGAACGTCGGAGTGATGCTGGAGATGCTGATGTTCGTCACGCTTGGGTCGACGCCGGGGATGATGGCCGTCTCGGCCAGGGCGCAGAGGTCGTTCTTCTCGTCCGGGTTCTTCACGCACTCGCCGATGCGGTACTCGTAGCGCAGCGACCAGCGCGTCTGCAGCCGGGCGATCTTCGTCACCTCGGCGAACGTGCCGCTCTGCACGATGTGTGCGCCGGTGCGGTGCGAGTCGCTCCGGAACACGGTGAGCTGCAGCGGCAGGTCGTAGTTGAAGATGAACGGCTCGCGGTAGGTGAGGAAGGCCTCGTTGCGCTCCAGGCTCTTGACCAGCTCCAGCCCGAGGTAGCGGCCGGTGCCGAAGAGGTTGCGGTGGGCGATGGAAATCGAGCCGAGAGGAGAGATGGGGAGCGACGGCTGCTTGGTCAGACCGATCGAGCCGGCGACGGTGAGGTTCTTTCCCTCCTCGATGGAGATCACGACGTTGCGGTCGCCCACGGACGTGCCGGCCTGCTCCGGCTGGATGTCGACGCGGCGGAAGATGCCCAGCCGGTAGAGGTTCCGCTGCGCCTCGAGGATGTTCGTGTAGCTGAACGGCTCGCCTTTCCTCAGCTCCGACTTGCGCAGGATGAGCACCGAGTCGGTGTACGTGTTGCCCCGCACCACCACCTCATCCACCTCGATCTTCGGCCCCTCGGCGATGACGTACGCCAGCTTCGCCGTCGTCTTGTCCGCCGAGACCTCCGCCCGCGGCGCGACCTGCACTTCGGCGTTGCCGCGGTCGGCGTAGAACGTCTGCAGGGCGACGATGTCCTCCCGCTCGAGCTGCGGGTTGAGCGGCATGCCGGCCTGCAGTTGCGGCTTGGGCAGGTCTTCGGTCTTCACCTGCTCGTTCCCTTCGATCGTCACCGCGGTGAGGATCGTCTGCACGCCTTCATCGATGGGGAAGTCGACCGTCATCGTGCCATCCGGCTTCGTGTTCACCACCGGCGTCGCCACCTTCGCGTCGGGGAAGCCATGCAGCCGGTAGTACGACTCGATGGCGTCCCGGTCGGCGCCGAGCTGCGCGCGCGTCACGCCCGTCGGCTGGCGGAAGATCGTGGCGGCGAGCGTGCGGATGCCGCCCTTCGGCGCCGTCTGAACGATCTTGGCCAGCTCCTTGTCGGAGATCCGCGCGTTGCCGGTGAAGGTGACGGCGGCGAGGCGGTAGCGCTGGCCCGGGCTGACGTGGAACGTCGTCACCCACGTGTTCGGATCGACCAGCCGCCCCTCGGTATCGACGGCGACGTTGTAGTAGCCGCGCTGCTGGTAGAGCGTCAGGATGTCGTCCGCCGCGCGGTCGATCACGTCCTCGCTGTACGCCTGGTTCCGGGCGAACGGCAGCACGCGCCGCACCGCGCCGCGCGAAACGCCCTCCACCTCGACCTTCACGATCGGCCCGACGTTCACCCGGTAACGCAGCGTCACGGTCTTCGCCGCGTTGTCGTACGTGTAGCCGAGGTAGGCCACGTCCGCCTTGCGGTAATTGCGGCGGACGAGGAAATTGCGGATGCGATCGGCGTCATTGCGAGCATCGGCCAGGACGAACGGCTTGCCCGGGCCGCGCCGCAGTTGCTTGGTGAGCTCCTGCGGCGTGAACGGCTTCGTATCGCCTTCGAAGAGCACGGTGCCGATGTGCGCCAGCGGGCCGGTGTTGACGAAGAACTCGACGTCCGCCAGGCTGCGTGGGCGGACGAAGCGCGTCTCGTAGTCGACCGCCGCCTGGAGGTAGCCGTTGCGCACGAGCGACTGCTGCACGGCGGCCGCGCTCCGCTCGACGGCGTTCAGCGAGAGGACCTCTCCGGCGTGGATGTCGAGCTCGCGCTCGGCGCGCGAGCGGTCGGAGCCGTGCAGGCCGGTGAAGATGATCCGCCCGATGCGATAGTTGAGGAAGAGGCGGATGGTGATCGCCACGCCGGCGCCGTCCGGCGTGGCGTCGATGCGGATGTCGCGGAAGTCGCCGGTGGCGAAGAGGGCCTTGATGGTCGACTGCTCGGCGCGGATCGACAGCGGCTGCCCGACCTTCAGCGCGACGTACTGCCCGAGCGTGTCGGTGGCGAAGCGCGCGTCGGTCACGTAATTGATGCCGGTGATCAGGACGCCGTCGGCGGGCACTTGCGTGCTCGGCGGGGTGGGGGGCGGAGGGGCCGGCGGCGGAGCCTGTTCGACATCCTCCATCGGCCGCAGCCCGGCGAAGAGGGCCAGCGGATTCTTCCCCCGCCCGCCGAACGTCCACTGCCCGGAGTACCGGCGGCGGAAGCGAGCCTCCATCCGGAACTCCTTCGTCCGGATCTCGTCGCGCGTGGCCTGCAGCGTCCACTCCGGGCTGATGGCCCACTCCAGCACCTGGCGCGTTTTGCCGTCGCTGATGCTGTAGACCACGAGCAGGGCCAGCGCCGAGGAGAGGCGCTTCTCGAACGTGACCTTCGGCCGCTGGTCGCCCGTCGTGTCGAGCAGGCCGGGGTCGTACGTGAACGAGTCGGCGAAGGGCAGGATCTTCTGCCCCAGCGCGCTGAAGAGGCTTTGATAGAGAAGCGACCGGCCGGCGAGCGCCGCGTTCGGCGCGGGCTGCCCGTAACGCTCGCTCCCCTGCACCAGGCCGCCGAAGCCGAGGAGCGAGAAGAGGGTGATGTCGGAGGCCGGCGGGTCGGAGGTGATGCTCGGCGTGAAACGGTCGATGGTGCCGGTGAGGTTGATCGTCACGTCCACCGGCCCGCTCTCCACTTCCGCGCCCAGGCCGCCGGCGCCGGTGCTCGAGACGCGTCCTTCGATCGTGACGTCGAAGTAGGGATCGATGCGGAAGGGGTTCTGGAAGTTGATCGAGCCGCGGACGACGTGATAGTCGACGTTCTGGATCCGCACCCGCCCGCCCTCCTCGAGCGTGATCAGGCCGAGGACCACCGGGTTGCTCAGCGTGCCGGTGACGTCGAGCTCCGCGCTGCCGGTGACGTCCGCGATGTTGTTGCGCACCGCGAGCGTGCCGGGGGCCATGACGTGCAGGCGGAGGTCGACCCGATCCTGCCACGACGCGGAGACGACCGGCTGCACGCCGCGCCGGGAGAGGAGGACGTTCACCAGCGAGGCCTGGAAGTCGAAGTCCTTGAAGTAGAGGGCGCGCGTCACGTTCACGTCGCCCGTCACCGCCGCCCGCTCCAGGTCCCCGTTGACCAGGATGTTGAAGGTCCCCTCGACGGTCAGCCCCTCGTAGTAGCGCAGCGCGACGTCGGTCCCCTGCAGCGAGATGCGCACCCGCTCCGGCATCAGGCCGTTGACGGTGATGAAGCCGCCCGCCACCACCTGACCGCCGCCGAGCGTCGCGCGCAGCGAGTCGATCTCGACGCGGTCGCCTTTGAACACGAGCGTGCCGGTGAGGTGATCGATGAGCTGCGGGAAACCGGCGAACTTGAACTGCGCGTCCTGCAGCTCCGCCGTGCCGGTGATGCGCGGATTCGAGAGCGTGCCGGCCACGCCGGCGGTGACGTTGATGTGCCCGTCCGCGCGAAGGTCCTTCATGAAGAGCTGCAGCAGCGCCGCCTCGATGTTGCCCCGCAGGCCGATGTCCAGCTTCTTGTCGCCGGTCAGGTCGGCGTAGCCGCTGACCGTGAACGAGGAGTCCTCGCGCGCCAGCGTGAACTCATCGAAGGTCACCCGCCCGTTGCGCAGCCCGAAGCGCAGCGGCCGCGGCGCGGTGAACTGGTGCTCGGAGACGTGCAGGTTCAGCGTCGGCACGCTCCCATCGATGACCAGCGCCTCGATCGGTGACAGCCTGCCGCTCAGCTTCAGGTCGATGATGGCGTTGCCCGACGCCGGCAGCGACGCGGTCGACGGCGAGAGGGCCAGCGCCTTGGCGATGTCGGTGATCATCACCCGCACGGTGCCGTCCACCGTCATCTGCGGGCCGACCGTGCCGTTGCCTTCGATCGTGACCACGTCCGCCACCGAGCCGCGGATGATCAACTGCCCGTTGCGGATGGCCAGGTAGATCGATGGCGGCGCGGCGTTCGGCGGCAGGTTGAGCCCCTGCAGCGTGGCCTCGTTCAGCTTCGCCTCGATCACCAGCTCCGGCTGGTCGAACGTCCCGCCGCCGCTGGAAGTGAAGACGAGCTTCCCGCCGAAGAGATTCTGCAGCGTCGCGAGGAGGCCGATCTTCGACAGGTCGATGGAGCTGGAGGCGATGTTGTAGCTGAAGCGCTGCGTGTTGAGGTCGACCTCCGCCTCGCCCGTCAGCGTCCCCGCCGGCGCCGTGACGGTGACGTTCGTCGCCTTCAGCGTCCCCTTCGTGAACGTAATGTCCGCCCGCGCCTCGGTCACCGGCT
>DATEOX010000515.1:0-7476 GCA_035273585.1 Thermoanaerobaculia bacterium | reverse complement strand
GAGGCACGAGCACTTCATCGCCACCGCGGCGACGGCCGCGTTTCTGAAGATCAGGAGCGGCGACGACCTGCGCGGCACGGAGCTGGCCTATCGGACACTGCACCGCCTGGACGGCTTCACCATCGAGCTCTTCCCCGCCGGCCATGTCCTCGGCTCGGCGATGGTGCGAATCGAGAGCGAGGCCGGGTCGCTGGCCTACACGGGCGACTTCCGCCTCGCGCCGTCGTACACGGCCGAGGGGGCGGAGATCCCGAGGGCCGACAGCGTGATCATGGAGTCGACGTACGGCTCGCCGGAGTGGGTCTTCCCCTCCCGCGAGGAGGTGAAGCAGCGGCTGATCGAGACCGTGAAGGGCGTGCTCGCCCGCAATCGGACGCCCATCCTCCTCGCGTACTCCCTTGGCAAGGCGCAGGAGACGGCGGCCATGCTCCGCGGGGAAGGCATCCCGCTGGTGATGCATCCGACGGTAGCGCGCATCTCGGCCGTCTACGAGCGGCTGGGCGTCGACCTCGGCGACTACGAGATCTGGGGTCTGCAGTCGTCGCTCTTCGGCCGCCGTTCGACGCCGCATCTGCGCGGGAAGGCGGTGATCATCCCGCCGCACATGACCAGCGAGATCCGCCGGGTGCGCAACCGGGAGACGATCGCGTTAACCGGCTGGGCCCTTCATCCGTATCGATCGCATGGCGCCGACCACGGCATCCCGCTTTCCGACCACGCCGACTTCAACGAGCTGGTGGACTTTGCCAACCAATGCGGCGCGCGGGTCGTCTACGTTACACATAGGTCGCGGCGATTCGCCGAAGAGCTGCGCCGGAGGGGCGTCCGGGCGGAATTCCTCCGCGCGAAACCGCAGATGCGCCTCTTCTAACGAGTACAATGCGCCCGCCAGCTCGGTCGCCTCGTATTTAGCCAGAAACATCCATCTCATCATTTCGTAGAAGAGGCGTGTCTAGGAGGACTTGCATGCTGCGACGGTTGTTCACGATCCCGCTGATGATGACCGCCACCCTGCTGTCGGCGCAGACGGCCCAGGTGCCGACCGCGAATCCGACGGTGCAGCGGACCACGGCGCCGGTCACGGCGGAGACCGACCAAGACGTCAACAATCCCCGCGCGCTCCGGCTTTCGCTGGGCGACGCCATCCGGGCCACGGCCGAGAACAACCTCGGCATCCAGCTCCAGTACTACGACTATCGGATGTCCGGCGAGCTGCTGACCGAGCAGTACGGCTATTACGACTGGCTGGTCACCGGCCGCGCCGCGATCGCCAGCGACGTCCGCGCCTCCGCCTCCACCTTCAACGCCGGCGCGACGCGCACCACCATCCTCAACGCCGGCATCGCCCAGAACATCCCCACCGGCGGCAACTACAGCTTCAGCTTCAACAACGCACGCACCTCCACGTCCACCTTCGGCACGACCATCAACCCTTCCTACGGCAGCGACTTCGGCTTCAACTTCAACCAGCCGCTGCTGCGCAACTTCGGCGTGGACGTCACCAACCGGGGCATCCTCATCGCGCGCAACACGCTGGGCATCAACCGGGAGCTCTTCCGCACGGTCCTGATCAACACCGCCTCTTCGGTGGAGCAGGCTTACCTCGACCTGATCTACGCCCGGCAGTTCGTCGACGTGGTGCGGGAATCGGTCTTCCTGGCCCGCGACCAGTCGCGCATCACGCAGATCCGCATCGACGTCGGCGCCTCGGCGCCGCTGGACATCCTCCAGCCGAGGGTGCAGATCGCGACCTCGGAAGAGTCGCTGATCGTCGCCGTGGCCGACGTCCGCTCCGCCGAGGACCGGCTGCGGGCGCTGATGAACCTCCCGCCAGGCGACTGGGACCGGCCGATCCTCCCGACCGACACCGTCGGCTACACGCCGATCGCCATCAACATGGAGCAGGCCGTCACCCGGGCGTACGACCTGCGCCCCGAGGTGCGCGAGAACCTGCTCACCACCGAGACGCGGCGCATCCAGTACCTCTTCGCCCGCAACCAGGTGCTCCCGCGCCTCGACCTCGACGTCGCGTACGGTGCGGCGGGCGTGGCCGGCACTGCGCTGGCCACCGATCCGTTCACCGGGCAGCCGACGAACCTCTCCTCGACCAACTACCCGCACGCCATCAACCAGATCCTGCGCGGCGATTTCCCGAGCTGGACGGTCGGGGTGAACCTCGGCCTGCCGCTGCTGAACATCGGCGCGCGGGCGGAGAAGCGCCGCGCGCAGCTCGACCTGGAGCGCTCCGAGACCCAGCAGGCCCAGACCCGGCAGAGCATCGCCGTCGAGGTGCGCACCGCGGTCCGCGCCATCGACACCTCGGCCAAGGAGATCACGGCGTCGCGCACCGCGCGCGAGGCGGCCGAGCAGAACCTCGAGGCGGAGCGCAAGCGCTACGAGAACGGCATGACCACGAACTTCCAGGTCCTGCAGATCCAGCAGCAGCTCTCCGATGCCCGGGCCCGCGAGCTCCAGGCGCTGGTCGGCTACAACAAGGCCGTCGCGGAGTACCACCGGGCGGTGGGCGACCTGCTCGACGTGCGCAGCATCTCGATCGACGAGCCGAAAGTGGAGGAGCCGCGTATCTTCCCCATCGACCTCGGGCGTTACAATTGGCTGAACTACGGCAGCCACGCCCGCGCCGAGGTCCAGGGGGAGGGAACACCGAAATGACGGCAGTCGACGCATCTTCACAGCCGGTTCCGCCGAACGCGGAGCCGAAGCCGAACCCTTGGCAGCGCATCGTCGGCGTCTTCTTCTCGCCGACGGAGACCATGCAGTCGATCGCCCGGCGGCCGGACATCGTCGTGCCGCTGGTGATCCTGCTCGTCTGCTCGGCCCTGATGGGCGTCGTGATCGGCATGCGCGTCGACTTCGCCGCGGCGGCCATGGAGAACATGCCGCCGAACGCCCCGGCCGCACAAGCCGAGTCGGCAATGAAGATGGCGGCCATGATCGGCAAGATCAGCTCGTTCGTCGCGCCGCTGTTCACTCTCATCGGGCTGGCCATCATCGCCGGCGTGCTGCTCATCGCCTTCCGCATCATGGGCGGGGAGGGGGACTACAAACAGGCGTTCTCAGTCCTGACCTACGCCTCGTTCCCCACTGTCCTCAAGTCGCTCATCACGGCCATCGTCCTGCTGGCCCGATCGGGCGTCGGCGCGCAGGAGTTGGAGACGCTCGTCCGCTCCAATGCCGCGTTCCTGGTCGAGCAGAAAACGAACCCGATCCTGTTCTCCCTGCTCACGTCGTTCGACGTCTTCACCATCTGGTTCGTCATCCTGCTCATCATCGGCTTTGCCGCGATCTCGCGGTTCAGCAAGGCGAAATCGGCGGCGATCATCATCTCGCTATGGATGGTGGCGATCGTGGTCAAGCTCGGCTTCGTCGCACTCGGGGCGGCGATGCGCAATAAAGCCGCCGCCGCGTGAAGAAACCGCTGCTCATCGGCATCGCGGCGGTCCTGGCGATCGCCGCGATCGTCTTTTTCAGCATTACGGGCAAGCGCCCGACCGGGGAGAAGGTCTACGCCGAGCCGGCCAAGCCGCGGCGCATCGAGGCCGTGGTCACCGCGCCGGGCGAGGTCGACCCGAAGTTCAAGGTCAACATCAGCGCGCACGTCATCGGCAAGATCGAGCAGCTCTACTTCAATGAAGGCGACGTCGTCCGCCGCGGGCAGAAGCTGGTGGAACTGGAGAAGCCGGCCTTCCTCGCCCAGCGCGACCGCTCTCGCGCGGAGCTGGCCAACCGGCGCATCGAGGTCAGCCGCGCCCGCGCCGCCCTCGGCACCGCGGAGCTGTCGTACAAGCGCGCGGTCAGCCTCCGCGAGCAAGGCATCTCAGCCCAGGAGCTCTTCGACCGCACGCGGCTCGAGCACGAGAACGCCAAGGCCGCATACCACTCGGCGCTGGAAGGCGTGCGCCAAGCTGAGGCGACGCTGACCCAGGCCGAGACCGATCTGTCGCGGACGACGATCCTCTCGCCCATCGACGGCAAGGTCGTGCAGCTCAACGCGCACGAGGGGGAGGTCGTCATCACCGGCACGATGAACAACCCCGGGTCGGTCATCGCCGTGATCGCCGACCTCTCGCAGATCCTCGTCGCGGCCGAAGTGGGGGAGACCGAGGTGGTGGGCATCCGGGTCGGGCAGCCGGCGAAGATCCACGTCGATGCCATTCCGGACAAGGAGTACCACGGCCGGGTCATCGAGATCGGCAGCTCGGCGGCGGTGCGGCAGAACGCCGGGTCGGGCATCCGCTACTTCAAGGTGAAGGTGGCGTTCGACGACGCGGACGACCGGCTGCGGCCAGGCATGACCGCGCAGGTGGCGATCGTCACGAGCACGGTGGGCGACGCCGTGGCGGTGCCCATCCAGAGCGTCGTCGAGCGGGTGCCGGGGGCCAAAAAAGGCGCCGACGACGAAGAGAACGAGAACACGCCGAAGAGAAAATACGTATTCACGGTGCAGAACGGGAAGGCGAAGATGATCGAGGTCAGGACCGGCATCAGCGACGCGACGCATGTGGCCATCGTCTCCGGCCTGAAATCGGGGCAGGAAGTGATCACCGGCCCGTTCCGCACGCTGAAGAAGATCCACGATGGCGACGACGTTCAGGTCGTCAAAGAAGAAGAGAAGAAGTCGAAGACGACGACGGAAGAGAGCGATTGATGAGCGCAGCCCCGATGCCCGAGCCTGTCCACCTGATCGAGATGCACGAGCTGACCCGCGTCTACCAACTGGGGCCGCAGGAGATCTACGCCCTCCGCGGCGTGACCCTGACCATCGAGCCCGGCGAATACGTGGCCATCATGGGCCCGTCCGGCTCGGGCAAGTCGACGCTGATGAACATCATCGGCTGCCTCGACACCCCCACCGCCGGCCGCTACCTGCTGGACGGCATCCCGGTCGAGTCGATGAACGAGGACGAGCTGGCCGCGGTGCGCAACCGCAAGATCGGTTTCGTTTTCCAGACGTTCAACCTCCTGGCCCGGACCACGGCCCTGCAGAACGTCGAGCTGCCGCTGATCTACGCCAAAATCCCCCGCACCGAGCGCCGCAACCTGGCCGAAGAGGCGCTGGCGGCGGTGGGCCTCGGTGACCGGATGCACCACCAGCCGAACGAGCTCTCCGGCGGCCAGCGCCAGCGCGTGGCCATCGCCCGCGCCCTGGTGAACAAGCCGTCCCTCCTCCTGGCCGACGAGCCGACCGGCAACCTCGATTCCCAGACCGGCCGCGAGATCCTCGACCTCTTCCGCGACCTCCACGACCGCGGCAACTCGATCATCATGGTCACGCACGAGGACGACGTGGCCAAGGAGGCGAAGCGGGTGATCCACATCAGGGACGGCAAGATCGCGGAGTGACGGCGGGCAGGGCCAAATCGGTATGCAGTTCGAATGGGATCCGGTCAAGGATCGGCTGAACCAGACGAAACACGGCATCTCATTCGTGGAAGCAACGACGGTCTTTGATGATCCTCTTCAGTGGACCATTCCGGACCCGGATCATTCCTTGTATGAGCGCCGGTACCTGACGACCGGCCTTTCTGCGGAGGGCCGGCTCCTCATCGTGGCGCATACTGAAGAAGCAGACGATCGGATGCGGATCATCAACGCCCCCGCGGCGACGACAGCGGAACGCAAGACTTATGAAGAAGGCGGATAGCGAAGAAACAAACGACGAGATGAGGCCTGAATACGACCTTCGGGGAGGTGTTCGCGGCAAGTACTACGAGCGCTATCGACAGGGAACGAACGTCGTTCTCCTCGACCCCGACGTGGCCAGCGTGTTTCACGACTCCGAGACCGTGAATCTTGCTCTGCGCCAGTTCCTGTCGGAGCACGGCGGTGAGCCGCCAAAGCGGGAAGTTGGCTGACCGCGAAGCTCCCTGGCCACGTCGTCCGCATCACCGTCACAATCGTTTCGCCAGTAACCGGGCTGCGCCCTCTTCGAAGAACCGCAGCTCCATCAGCGGCCGGATCGATGCAGCCGCGCGCGGACCTCGGCCCAGGAGATCGTCTCTACGCGGCCGGCGCGGTAGTCGGCCATGCGACGTTCGATCTCGGCCACCCTCTCGTACAGCTCTTCGACAGCTCGTGTCATCGGATGAATTGCACGCCCCGCGATAAGATCCCCTTCCCGTGTTCCTCGAGAACCTCAAGATCGCCTTGCGCGCCATCGCCGCGAACAAGCTGCGCTCGATGCTCACCGTGCTGGGGGTGATGATCGGCGTCGCCTCGGTGATCGGGGTCGTGTCGCTCGTGCAGGGGATGCAGTACAAACTCTCCAACGACCTGAACACCATCGGGTCGAATTACATCGAGGTGTTTCCCGATCCGGGGGAGGAGCGGAATCCGTTTCTGCAGAAGTTGCCCGATCTGACGGCGGAGGACGCCGAGGCGGTGCGGAAGGGGACGACGGCCATCGCGGAGTTCACACCGATGTACATCCGCAACTCGGAGCTGAGGTACGGCTCGGCGCGGCACACGGTGCAGAGCTTCGGGGTGAGCGGCGCCTATCAGGACGTCTTCAACCACTGGGTCGATCACGGGCGCTTCTTCACGCCGGTGGACGAGGAATCGAAGAAGCGCATCGCCGTCCTCGGGCCGCAGGCGGCGCGCAAGCTCGGCCTGGGCGGCACGAGCTCCATCGGCAAGGACATCCAGATCGACGGCACGACCTTCACCGTGGTCGGCATCACGGAGAAGAAGGGCGGCTCATTCGGCAAGGACCAGGACGACATCGTGCTCATCCCGTTCACCACCGCCAGCACCATCTACGGCACCGAGAACATGAAGAAGCTCGTCCTCGCCTTCCAGATGCGCAGCGGCGCCGACCTCGACCTCGCCCGCGAGCAGGTCACGGAAGTCCTCCGCGCGCGGCATCACCTGAAGAAGGGACAGCGCGACGACTTCCGCATCCTGGCCCAGGAAGAGATCCTCAAGGCCATTTCCGGCGCGCTCACCACGACCACTGTCGTGATGGGCGCCATCGTCGGCATCGCCCTCCTCGTGGGGGGCATCGGCATCATGAACATCATGTTGGTGTCGGTCACGGAGCGGACGCGCGAGATCGGCATCCGCAAGTCGATCGGCGCCCGGCGGCAGGACGTGCTCCTGCAGTTCCTCATCGAGGCCATCGCCCTCTCCGGCATCGGCGGCGCGGTCGGCATCCTGGGCGGCTACCTGATGGCCGCCGTCACGCGCCTGATGCTCAAGAAGCTGGTCGAGTTGCCGCCGGTGCACACGCCGATCTGGGCCATGGCCCTCGCCTTCGGCTTCTGCGCTCTGCTGGGGATCATCTTCGGTATCTACCCGGCGGCGAAGGCGTCGAAGCTCGATCCGATCGAGGCGCTGCGCTACGAGTAGCTAGCGCGGCAGCAGGTACATCCGCGCGTTCGCGTAATCCAGCGTCACCACGAAGCGCGACAGCAGGCCGCCGCCGATGAGACGTTTGCCGAGCTCGGAGCCGCTGCC
>DATEOX010000514.1:0-10486 GCA_035273585.1 Thermoanaerobaculia bacterium | reverse complement strand
GTGGCCCTCATGGCGCCCGAGCGGGCGCTGGAGATCATCTTCAAGTGGGAGCTGATCGACTTCGCCATCTACTTCACGGCGGCCATCGCCGCGCTGGCCTACACCTACCGGACCGCGGCCGCCGTCGGCAAGAAGCAGATCAAGTGGATCTACCTCGGCATGGCCAGCGGCTTCCTGCCGTTCCTGGCCATCTACATCATCCCCTACCTCGTCGCCGGGCAGGTCCGGCCCGTCTACTCCACGATCTCCATCCTGCCGCTGGCGCTCATCCCGCTCGCCTTCGCCGTCTCCATCCTCAAGTACAAATTGTGGGACGTCGAGGTCGTGATCAAGGAGATGCTGGCCTACTCCGTCACCTTCGTCTTCGGCATGATCGCCTTCTCCACCGTGAACCTCATCCTCTCCCATGCCATCGAGGAGCGGTCGGCGATGGAGCGCAACTTCCTCGCCTTCACCTCCGGGTTGCTCATCGCCGCGGTGCTGATCCCGGTCAAGGGGCGAGTCGAGTCGGTCATCGAGCGCTTCCTTTATCGCGAGAGCTACCGGCACCGGCGGACGATGGCCGTCTTCGCCCAGGAGCTGGCCACCTTCAACGACGTGCACGAGCTGATCTCCATGATGCGGGAGCGGATGCGCGACGCGCTGAGCATCGACAAGATGAACCTCTTCACGCGCGAGGGAGGGTCGCTGCTGATCTACCAGCCGGAGCCGGGCGTGCCGCGCCGCGTCTCCGAGGCCGACTTCGGCGCGATGCCCAACGACGGCCCGCTGATGCTCACCGAACCGCGCCTGCCGGACGCCTCCGAGCTGCCGTGGCAACTGCTCCGGAGCGGCTACCGCTACGTCTTCGCGCTGCGCAACCGCGGCGAGCTGCAGGGCCTCCTCCTCCTCGGCACGAAGCGGGGCGAGGAGCCGCTCTCGCGCGACGATCTGCACCTGCTCGAGTCGCTCACCGCCTCCATCGCGCTGGCCATCGAGAACTCCCGCCTCTACGGCCGCCTGCGCCGGCAGCTCGACGAGATCCGCGCGCTGAAGGAGTACAACGAGAACATCATCGAGTCGACGTCGTCCGCGATCGCGGTCGTCGCCGGCGATGGCACGGTGCTCACGGCGAATCGTGCCTTCTGGGACCTCGTCGGCGCGGAGCATGACGAGGCCGGCATCGAGACGCTCTTCCCGCCGTACGACGAGCTGCGCTCGACCGGCGCGCGCTCCATCGCCACGAACTTCGTGAACCGCCACGGCGTGGAGAAGGAAGTGACGGTCACGGCCAGCCCGCTGCACGTGGGCGGCGATGTGTCCGATGACGCGCTGGTGTTGGTCATCGGCGACGTCACCGACCGCGTGCGCCTCGAGCGCGAGCTGCAGGACAAGGAGCGCCTCGCTTCCCTCGGTCTGCTCGCGGCGGGCGTCGCGCACGAGGTCAACACGCCGCTCACCGGCATCTCGTCGTATGCGCAACTGCTGCTGGCCGAGACGTCGGAAGACGATCCGAAGTACCGGCTTCTGAAAAAGATGGAACAGCAGACGTTCCGCGCCTCGAACCTCGTCAACAGCCTGCTCGACCTGATCGCGAACCGGCCGCGCTCGCGCGAGCTGGTGAGCGTCCGCGAGCTGGCCGAGGCGACGGTCGCGCTGCATGAGGACCTCTTTCGGCAGAAGGCGATCACCGTCCACCTGGAGGCGGTTTCCGACTCATCGGTGCGCGGGAACTTTCACGACCTGCAGCAGGTTCTGACCAACATCCTGCTCAACGCGCGCGATGCCGTCGAACGCGGCGGCAACATCTGGATGTGCGCGCGCGACGACGGCGATCGAGTGATCATCAAAGTGAAGGACGACGGCAAAGGCATCCCGCCCGCGATCCTCGATCGGATCTTCGAGCCGCTCGTCACCACGAAGCGCGGCCAGGGTGGAACGGGCCTCGGGCTGGCCATCAGCCGGCGCATCGCGCACGCCGCGGGGGGCGAGATCCAGGTGGAGAACCATCCGGGCGGCGGGGCCGAGTTTTCGGTTTCTTTGCCGCGTGTGACCGGCAGCAGCAGAGAGAATCAGGCCGAGCTTCATGCGAATCCTCATCGTTGATGACGAAGAAGTGCTGCGCGACGTGCTCGAGGTGGTGCTCCGCCGCGAGAACTTCGACGTGGTGCTGGCCGCGAGCGGCGAAGAGGCGCTGAGCGTCCTCGACACCGAGGAGGTCGACCTCGTCATCCTCGACATCATGCTGCCCGGCATCAGCGGCATCGACACCCTGCGCGCCATCCGCATCGCCAACCCCACGGTGCCGGTCATCGTGATCACCGCCTTCTCTTCGATCGACGGCGCGATCGAGGCCATGAAGCACGGCGCCTTCCACTACATCCCCAAGCCGTTCAAGAACGAGGAAGTCGTCCTCACCGTGAACAAGGCGCTCGAGCAGCGCCGCCTCTCCAACGAGAACGAGCGCCTCAAGGCCGAGCTCTCCGACAAGTTCTCCTACGCGAACATCATCGGCAAGAGCGAGATCATGCGGAAGGTCTTCGATCTCGTCCGCCTCGCCGCGCCGTCGCGCTCGAACATCCTGATCGTCGGCGAGTCGGGGACGGGCAAGGAGCTCGTGGCGAAAGCGATCCACCACGCCTCGCCCCGCGCGCGCAACGCCTTCGTCACCGTCAACTCCGGCTCCCTCCCGCCGGAGCTCCTCGAGTCTTCGCTCTTCGGGCACATGAAGGGCGCGTTCACCGGCGCCATCGCCACCAAGCGCGGCCTCTTCGAGGTGGCGGACGGCGGCTCGATCTTCCTCGACGAGATCGGGAACATCAACCTCGAGACGCAGGCCAAGCTCCTCCGCGTGATCCAGGAGAAGGAGTTCATGCGCCTCGGCTCCGTCGACACGGTCAAGGTCGACGTGCGCATCATCGCCGCCACGAACGCCGACCTGCAGAAGCTGATGCGCGACTCCAGCTTCCGCGAGGATCTCTTCTACCGACTGAACGTCATCACCATCACCCTGCCGCCGCTGCGCCGCCGGCGCGAGGACATCCCGCTGCTCGTGTCGCACTTCCTCGACAAGTACGCCGAGGAGAACCGGCGCAAGGTGCGCGAGGTGACGCCGGACGCGATGCGCATCCTCATGGATCACTCCTGGCCGGGCAACGTGCGCGAGCTGGAGAACGCCATCGAGCGGGCCGTCGTGCTCTGCACCGGCGATCGCATCACGCCCGAGCTGCTCCCGGATTACCTCCGCTTCCCGCAGCAGACCGACCAGCCGGCGCTGATCGTGCCCGCCGACGGCCTCTCGCTGAAGGACGCCGTCTCGCGCTACGAGCGGACGATGATCCTGCAGTCGCTCGAGCTCGCGAACGGCGTGCAGAAGAAGGCCGCCGAGCTGCTCCAGCTCAAGCCGTCCACGCTGAACGAGATGATGAAGCGCCTCGGCATCCACACGCGCTCGAACGCGCCCGTGGAGGACGAGGTCACGGTAGCGGAGTAGCCTGTCATCCTGAGCCGCGCAGACGGCGAAGGATCTCCCGGCGCTTGCGAGCAGATCCTTCGGCGTCTTCGCGCCTCAGGATGACAGCGGTTACGGCAGCGGTGTGATGTCGTGCTCCCCGCGGAGCACCTTCCACAATCCCCACGCGCTGATCACCGCCCACGAGCCTTCCATCAGCACGAAGCCGAGCTGGCCGGTGACCACGGCGGTGATGGCGAGCGCCGTTCCGCCCAGGAAATTGAGCAGTTGGTAGGTCACGGTGTCGGCCTGGACGCGCTTGGTCTGATGCGCCGCATAGGCGAAGAGCACCAGCACCGCGCCGCTGGTCGAAAGCAGTTGCCAGATCATTACAATGCGCCCCGCGAGGTGATGTGCATGATTCGTCGTTCCCTCATCGCGTTGGTCCTCAACGTGGCTCTCATCATGGCCGCGTCGGCCGCGGCCGCGCAGGTGCCCACCCCGGACGAGTACCTCGGGTACCCGCTGGGCGAGCGCTTCACGACCTGGGACCGCATTCTCGGCTACTTCGAGGAGCTGCCGAAGCGCTCGAACCTCATCACCGTGCAGCGGTTCGGCCAGACCTACGAAGGCCGGCCGCTGGCCATGGCCGTGATCACCTCGCCGAAGAACCGGGCCGCGCTCGATGACATCCGGCGCAACGTGGCCGCGCTGGCAAACGGCGAGGCCGATGCCGCGCGCACGGCGGACATCGCGAAGAACACGCCGGCAATCGTGTGGCTCGGCTTCGGCATCCACGGCAACGAGTCGAACTCCGCCGAGGCGGCGATGCGGGTCGCCGCGACGCTGCTGCGCGATCCGGAATCACAGCAGATCCTCGACAACCTCGTGGTCCTCATCGACCCGCTGCAGAACCCCGACGGGCGCGAGCGGTACGTGCAGTGGTTCCACCGCGCGCGCGGCGCTGCGCCGAACGCGAATCCCGAGGCGTTCGAGCATCAGGAGCCTTGGCCGGGCGGGCGCTACAACCACTACCTCATCGACATGAACCGCGACTGGGCCTGGACCTCCCAGCAGGAGAGCCGCGCGAGGGTCAACCTGTACCGCCTCTGGAACCCGCAGGTGTTCGTCGACTTCCACGAGATGGGGGCCAACAACACCTACTTCTTCCCGCCCGACGCGAAGCCGATCAACGCCAACCTGCCGCGCGACGTGGAGAAGTGGCTGGAGGTCTTCGGCCGGGCCAACGCCGCCGAGTTCTCGAAGCGCAACTGGCCGTTCTTCGTGGCCGAGACGTTCGATCTCTTCTATCCCGCGTACGGCGATTCCTGGCCGGCGCTGCACGGCGCGGTGGGGATGACGTACGAGGTGGCGGGCGGCGGCCGCGCAGGCTCGCTCTTCCGCCGCGAGGATGGAACGAACCTCACCCTCGCGCACCGCATCGACGAGCACTACACGACGGCGATGACGACCTTGCGCACGGCGGCCGCGCATCGGGAGGAGCTGCTGCGTTACACGTCCGAGGCGGTCCGGATGCAGCTCGAGACGGCGAAGACGACCTGGTTCGTCCTGCCGACGTCGCCGAACTTCGAGCCGCTGATCGACATGCTGCAGCGCGAGTCGGTGCAGGTGGCGACGCTCACCGCGCCGGTGACCGTCCGCGCGCTACGCGTCGACGCCGAGACGCAGGAGAGCCGGACGTTTCCCGCCGGCACGGCGGTCATCACCACGCGCCAGCCGCTCGGACGACTCGTGCAGACGCTGCTGGAAAAGAGCCCTACGTTCCCGAAAGGCTTCCTCGAGGCGCAGCGCGAGCGGGCCATCGCCGACGAGCCGGACGAGTTCTACGACCTCACCACCTGGTCGCTGCCGCTGGCGATGAACGTGGAGGCGTACTCCACGACCGCGGCGGTGACGGCGCAGACCAAGCCGTACGAGAAGGCGCCGCGCGCGGCGTTCCGCGCGGCGCAGTACGGCTACCTCATCGATGGCAACGAGCCGAACGTCTACCGCCTCGCGGGCGAGCTCCTACGCAACGGCATCAACTTCAGCGTGAGCGACAGCGAGGTGAGCGTCGCGGACAAGACGTTCGCCCGCGGCACGCTCATCGTGCTCAAGGGAAACAACAAGCCGGATCTCGACGCCGCCCTGGAGCGCGCCGCGCGCGACGCCGACGCGGCGGTCGTCCCGCTCGACAGCGGCTGGATGGGTGGCACGGCCTTCGGCTCGGAGAAGATCCACTACGTCAAGGACCCCAGGATCGGCCTCGTCGGCGGCGAAGGGACCGGCGCGACGTCGTACGGGATGCTCTGGCACACGCTGGACGTCGACACGCCGATCCCGCACACGGCGCTCTCGCTCGACTCGCTGCGCAACATCGACTTCGACCACTACGGCGTCCTCGTCTTCCCCGACGGTAGCGGCTACCAGGACCGCCTCGGCAAGCGCGGCATCGAGAAGCTGCAGGTCTGGATCCGCGGCGGCGGCACGCTCGTGGCCGTGAAGGGAGCGAGCTCCTTCCTCCGCGAGAAAGACATCGAGATCTCGAAGATCAAGCCGTGGGAGCCGCCCAAGAAGCCGGAGGATGCGAAGCCGACAGGCGACGAGCGCTACAACGATTACCGCATCCCCGGCTCCGCCTTCCGCACCGCGCTCAACGAGCGCTCCTACCTCACGTTCGGCGTCCCCCGCCCGCCCGCGGTGCTGATCGAGGGGAGCGCCGCGTATCTGCCGGCCACGCACCGCGTGGACAACATCGTGACCATCGCCAAGGACAACCCGCTCGTCTCCGGCGTCGCCTGGCCGGAGTCGATCGACCGCCTGAAGGGCTCCGCGTTCGTGGTGAGCGAGCCGTACGGCAAAGGGACGGTGATCACGTTCGCCGACGAGCCGCACTTTCGGCTGTTCTGGCGCGGGACGCTGCCGCTCTTTCTGAATGCGGTGCTGTACTCGCCCAGCTTCCCGCGGGACTGAGTCATGCACATCCGTCCGCCCGCCGTCGCCGGCTCGTTCTACGAGGGCACCGCGCCGCGGCTGCGGGCGCAGGTCGATGCCTGCATCGCGGCCAACCCGCCGGCGGAGACGAAGCGGCGCTTCATCGGCGCCGTCGTGCCACACGCCGGGCTGATGTACAGCGGCCACGTGGCCGCGGCCTTCTACACGCAAGCCGAGCTGCCGAAACGGCTCATCATCCTCTGCCCGAACCATACCGGCCTCGGCCACTTCGCGGCCATCAACCGCGAGGGCACCTGGCGGACGCCGCTCGGCGACGCGCCGATCGACACGCCGCTGGCCGACGCACTCATGCAACGCACGCCGCTGCTGAAGGAGGATGCGAAGGCGCACGCGCGCGAGCACTCGCTCGAGGTGCAGCTTCCGTTTCTTCAGCAGTTGGATGAAGGCTTCACCTTCGTTCCCATCTGCCTCGGCGCGCACCGCTACGACTGGTGCGAGGAGATCGGCAACGCCATCGCGGACGTCGTGCGCGGCGAGGAGATCGGCATCCTGGCCAGCTCCGACCTCAACCACTACGAGGATCAGCAGACGACGCTGCGCAAGGACCAGCTCGCGATCGACGAGGTGCTGCGCCTCGATCCGCGCGAGCTCTGGCGCGTGGTCGGCGAGTTCGATGTCTCGATGTGCGGCTTCATCCCCACCACCACGATGCTCGTCGCGGCGAAGCAGCTCGGCGCGGGCGACGCGCGCCTCATCAAGCACGCCACCTCGGGCGACATCAACGGCGACTACGGACACGTCGTGGGATACGCTTCCATCGCGGTGTCGTAGATGCGCATCCTCTTCGCAACGGCCGAGGTCAGCCCGATCGCCAAGACCGGAGGGCTCGGGGATGTATGCGGGTCGTTGCCGAAGGCGCTGCGGAAGCTCGGGCACGAGGTCGCGGTGTTCATGCCGTTCTACAGGCAGGCGCGGGAGTGGTTCGCGAAGAACGGCGTCGAGCCGGAGCCGGTCAGCGAGCCGCTTGCCCTCTCCTGGGCCGACTGGACGGCGGAGATCCGCTACTGGCGCGCGTCGTTGCCCGGCACCGACATCCCGCTCATCCTCGTCCAGAACGACTTCCTCTTCGACCGGCCGCAGATCTATTCGCCGAGGCCGGATGGGTACGACGACTACCTGGAGCGCTACGCCGTCTTCTGCCGCGCCGTGATCCGCGGCTGCGAGCAGTTCGCCTTCGCGCCGGACGTCGTGCACGCGCACGACTGGCATGCCGCGCTGCTGCCGGTGTACCTGCACTCCGGCCTGCGCGGGAGCGACGTCTTCCGCGACGCGCGCTCCGTCTTCACCATCCACAACCTGCACTACCAGGGCGTCGCCAGCGCGGACCGCTTCCGGCACCTCGGCTTGCACAGCCGCTACTGGGCGCCCGACGCCCTGGAGCACTTCGGCGACGTCAACCCGATGAAGGGCGGCATCATCACGGCCGACCAGGTCACGACCGTCTCGCCGAGCTACGCGAACGAGATCCGCACGCCGGAGCACGGCGCCGGTCTGGATGGCGTCCTGCGCGCGCTGTCGTGGAAGCTGACCGGCATCCTGAACGGCATCGACGTGGAGGAGTGGGACCCGTCCACCGATCCGCTCCTCGAGGCGAACTACGAGCCGGGGAAGCTGCACGGCAAGACGATCAGCAAGCGGATGTTGGCCAGGGAGGCGGACCTGAAGTACAAGGCGAAGACGCCGCTGATCGGCATCGTCTCGCGCCTGGTCGACCAGAAAGGCTTCCAGCTCCTCATCCCCGTTCTATCCAAGCTCCTCGACGCTGGCGCGCAGTTCGTGATCCTCGGCAGCGGCGAGTCCCGCTACGAGCAGGCGTTCGCGGAGATCGCCGCGCAGCGGAAGGATGCCTGCCGCGTCTGGATCATGTTCGACAACGCGCTCGCGCACCGCATCTACGCCGGCGCCGACATGCTCCTGATGCCCTCCATCTACGAGCCATGCGGTCTGAATCAGATGTACGCCCTGCGCTACGGCACGCTGCCCATCGTGCGCATGACCGGCGGCCTGGCCGATACGGTCAAGCCGTTCGACGGCACGAACAAGGAGGAGGCGAACGGTTTCGGCTTCGTCACCGTGTCGCCATCGGAGCTCTACCTCGCCACCTGGCTCGGCATGCTCAACTACAAGGACGCGCGTTTATGGAAGACGCTGCAGGCGAACGGCATGTCCGAAGACTTTTCGTGGGAGCGCTCGGCGCGGCAATACGAGGACGTGTACCGCCGGGCTGGCGCGGCGTGAAAGGGGCATGGCCGATGCAGAGTGAGACGCCAGGAGGGCGGCATGATCGGAATGTTGACCGCAGCAGCCGTAGCGCTCCTGCTGATCGCGACAGACCGTGGCCGGAAGCTCGCGCCGCAGCCGGTGCGCACGAATCGCAGACGTTGAAAAAGGCGGCCTACGAAGAGTGCTATCAGTCGGTCGTCGCCATCTGGAGCGATGAGGGAGGTGCGAGCCTCGATGACATCGCCCTGATGGCGACGATCAATTCCGTCCTCGCCAACCGCTTCCTCCGTTTCTACTGGACCGGCTTCTACCGCGTCTGTGGCGAGCGCTTGGTCGTCGGCCCGTACATCGGCACCGTCGGCTGCCTGCAGATCGACTTCGGCAAAGGCGTCTGCGGCACCGCCGCCGCCCGCCGCGAAACGGTGATCGTGCGAGATGTGCACGCCTTCCCCGGCCACATCGCATGCGACCCCAACTCCCGCTCCGAGATCGTCGTGCCGGTCTTCGGCCCCGACCGCGAGCTGATCGCGGTGCTGGATGTCGACTCCGACGAGCTCGACTCGTTCGATGAGGAGGACCGGGCGGGGTTGGAGCGGATCGTGGGGCTATTTCAACAGATCGAGGATCGCCCGTAGCTCCTTGCGGATGCCGTCCAGATTCTTCGAAGGCGCCGCCACGGCCGCCGCGGCAGGCGCTGCCGGCGCCGGATCGCTCATCTCCGCCTCCAGCTTCTTCTTCGCCCCGGCGATGGTGAAGCCTTCCGAGTAGAGGAGCTGTTTGATGCGCAGGATGATGTCGATCTCGCGCCGGGTGTAGAGGCGCTGGCCGCCGCCGCTCTTGTTCGGGGCGAGAGGGGGGAACTCGGTCTCCCAGTAGCGGAGGACGTACGGCTGGACGTCGGCCATGCGGCAGACCTCGCCGATCTTGTAGAGCTTTTCGTCGTCGGCCACGGAGGGATTATAGGGGCTGGAGCTCGAGCGCTCAGGGTCGCCGAGCCTTGGGCACCAGCGCTGCCGGCCGTGCCGGCTCGATCTCCTGGAAGAGGCCGATCGCGGCGCCGTAGACGTCGTCCACGGCGATCTCCGTCATGCAGCGGTGGTGGCGGAGGGGGCACTGGCGCTGGTAGCACGGCTGGCAGCCGACCGGCTTGCGCAGGACGCGGCTGGCGCCGGGGATCACCGTGCGGCCGGGGTCCGTCGGGCCGAAAATCGAGACGGACGGCACGGCCAGGGCGGCGGCGAGGTGGAGCGGGCCGCTGTCGTTCGTGATCACCACCGAGCAGTGGGCGATGGCGGCGGCGAGCTCGAGGACGTCGCCGTTCTGGCCGATCATCGGCAGGCCGTTGCAGGCGCCGGCGATCGACTCCGCCTGGGCGCGCTCGCCGGGGCTGGTGAGCAGCAGTACGTCGAAGCCGTCCGCGCGCAGGCGCTCCGAGACCTCGCAGTAACGCTCGTCGCCCCAGTGCTTGGCCCGCCCGTACAAGCCGCCCGCGTGGATGCCGAACAGCGGCCGGTCGAGGCGGATGCCGAGGCCGCGGAGGCGCTTTCGGGCCTTCTCGCGGAGGTGGGCGGGGAGGGAGAACGTCGGCAGCTCGTCCACCACGCGCGGCGCGTTGAGGGCGGCCAGTAGCTCCGCGTAGTCTTCGAGCTGATGCCCGCGCTCGCGGACGCGGCCGACGCCGTGGCTGAGCATGAAGCCGCGGCAGTCAGTATTGTAGCCCCAACGCTCCGGGATGCCGGCGGCGAGGGAGACCATCGCGGCGCGGAAGGAGTTGGGGAGGATGACGGCCCGGCGGAAGCGGCCGGCGCGAAGCATCCG